>NZ_JNKD01000028.1:0-39400 GCF_000701925.1 Ruminobacter sp. RM87
CTAATGTGATTTAGTTAAAGCCTCTGAAATATGAGGCTTTTTTCAGAGGAGATTATACTAAAAATGAATGTAAAAGACTATTTAAAATATTCAGCAAAAATTGAAAAGGGCGATAAATTCTTTATCATCAATATAGATGGTAAAGGTTGGGAAGGTGCTTTAAGTCAGGGGCGAGATCTCGAAGAAGCACACATGATGGCAAAAGCAGTTATCTATGACTATATTGAAGGTCTCGTTGAGTTTAAAAAAAGGATTCCTGAGCCACAGGTGGTAAATGATGGGAGCCGTTATATCATTGATGTTGGTTATGACACCGCTTTAAAAATAATGCTCCGTAATACAATGTATGATTTAATGGTAAAACCAGCAGAATTAGCTAGACGTATTGGAGTAACTAGACAGCAGTTAAATAATATTCTTAGTTTCAGAAAATCCACCAACCTTAACTCTTTGGCGTTATGTTTTGATGCACTTGGAAAACCTTTAACTATAAGCATTTAGGCATATTGTTCTTCCCCCCAAAAAATTTAAAATTTGTGCAAAAAAATGAAAAAGCCCAGATCTATCTCTGGGCTTAGTTCGCTATAAAATCTCTATCCTAAATGTTTTTGTCCACCAATGACTATTAAAAGTGATCCATTTTCGTGGAAAAATTTTTAATTTTTGTTGTCACAATAAAAAAACAGCCTAGAACTGGAGTTAACTTATAACTGAATGTAAGAGATTTAAAAAATATTTATAAATTATTTATAAATATCTCGCCTGTGCCCCACTTCCATGGCAAAAATTACCAATTCGCCATCATCAATTTCACAGAATATTCTGTAATCACCTATTCTGTACCGCCACAGACCTTTTTTATTGCCGACAAGAGGTTTTCCTTTTAATCTAGGATTTTCACATCCAACTAAATTTTTCTTAATCCATGAACTCAGAATTTTTTGCGTATATCTGTCTAACTTTTTAAAGTGATTATCAAAACGGTCTGTAGTTCTTACTTCATAACTCATAGATCTAACTCTTTAAAAAGTTCTTCAACTGGTCTACTCTGTTTTCCACTCTTCTTGTATGTTTCGTAAGCCTCCTCAGCAACAATTACATCATAATCTTCTTCAATCTTTTCAAACAAAGCTCTTTTAAAAGCTTCAGCCAAAGAAATAGAATGAACACTAGCATAGCTTTCGGCTAATGCTCTTTCTTCATCTGTCAATCGTATTGAAAATGCCATGAGCACCCTCCTATCACATATCATACTCTTGTAGTACATTGTACTATTTTTTCAATATATTTCCAAGCACAACATAATTATTTTTTTACGGATAGCACAAATGATCCATTTTCGTGGAAAAATTTTTAATTTTTGTAACCACAATAAAAAACCCCAGTCAGCAAGACTGGGGACAAGGTTATCATATGAGCTAAACATCTTAGTCCAGTAAATAAGCACTGTCTTCCTTGCTTAGCTTTAGATAAGATTTTATCACTGAAAGCTCCCTTCTGGTAAAGGTATCTGTTTCTTTTTTTCTTTCAAATTCCTCAATTGTCATATTCAGCTCATCTGCAACCTGCTCTTCACACTTATCCTTCTTGTAAATCACGTAATCAAGTGCCTGCTGAAAACATGACGGCTTCTGTTCAAATCTCACTTTGTGCTCCACATCTCTCATATAATCCAACAACATTTCATAAAAAACTTTCTTGTTTTTGTCTATTTCCTCAATACCGCTTTTCAGGAACTCTTCATATAATTCGGTAAGTTGTCTCTTTTTCTCCAGCACTCGGTCTGCTAACTTAACTGAATCAGTAACGATAGCTTCAGGATTTCCATATTCTGCATTGCCAACATGTATTGAGATCATCCATGCCTTACCTCTCCAAGCATTAAGCCGATGCCCTTCAATTAAATGTAGCACTGGTCTCATCCGTGCAAAATAATTGTGCCAGTACTTGTCATAACTTTTCATGTATGTGTACTCCTAAAACGGAGCAGGACTAAGCCTGCTCCAAACTTTTACAAAATTATCTACCTCTTGATTTCTTCTTCTCTACCTTCTCCTCTTGCTTGGCTTCCTGCTTCTTTTGCAATACCTGTCTGAAAACTTCCTTAACCTTATCAAGTCCCTCTGACTTCTTCAGGTCATTAAAGTCTGAGCCTCGGTCATTATCCTTAAATTCAGGGATAACAACCTTTGCTCCCAGCTCCTTGGCCACGGCTTCTGCTGTAAGTCTGCCGACATTGCCGTTGACATTAAATCGGTCATTGTCTCCAGCAATGATAAGAGGCTTATCAGGATATTTCTCGGAAACAGCCTTAGCAACATCTAAAAGATTATGAGATGTCATGGCACAGACAACGCCAAAATGACCATTTGTGGCCTCTCTGATTGTTGCCCCTGTTGCGTAACCTTCGCAGATTACAATACCGCCCTTAGCCTCGGCTAAGTTATCAGCATTGATAACGTGCATTGAACCTTTGAGTTCACCGCCCTTTTCAAACATCTTGGTTCCTGTCGGTAAGATTGTTTGCATGGTCTTCACGTTACCTTCAATGTCAGACAGCGGAACTACGGTAGCACCTCGGTTAGTGGCGTACACGCCCTTAAATACAGGTATATCCTTATTCTGGATATATTCGGTTCTTTCGCTTTCCTTGTAAACTGCAAGACGCTCCTGAACATTCTTGGCAACTTCCGCATGTAACTGCTTGGTAGCCTCCTCCTGAGAAGAGAGTTTAGCAGCCATAGCTTCCGTGTTGACCTTTACCTTCTCAAGATCAATGCTCATGTCAATCTTGGTTGAAGGAGCTACAAGCTTCTGAGTGCCGTCACCAGTTCTCCAGTTCTGGAAGAGACACACAGGCACACCATCGGTATGGATCTTGTACCATCCGCTCTTCTGTCCAGCCTTATCTCCCTGAACAACTACTCTGGTACTTCTGCCATTTATTTCAGGGTACTTGTCAATGACAAGCCCTGCTTCTCTCATCTTTTCAACGAAGAAAGCTATCGGAGTATCAGTCCTTTCTGATTGAACCTTATTAAGTTCCAGATCCTGTTTAAGGTTTTCAAACGGCTTAAGATCCACGTTTTCAGGAACAAACCAGCATTTGGCGGTAGCGTCATACTTTGCTCCCAGCTCCTTAATCTGCTCATGCATCTCAAACGGAGCTTTAATCCACATTTTTTCATGCTGTAATGTAGGCTTCCAACGCTCAAAAGGTTCAAGATCCATTCCTTCAGGAACGTACCAGCTCTTAGTCTCACGGTCAAATTTAGCTCCCAGCTCCTTGGCAAGATCCTTTTCTTCAAAAGGAACGCTTAAAAGAGTCTTCTGCTTAGTCTCTGCATTTTCATTTTTCTGCACAGATTCTAAATTTTCCTGCTCAACTTCCACTGTCTTAAATCCTGCCTTCTCCATAGCCTCAATCCGTTCAGGTGTTGCCTCACTGATAAACCACTTCTTGCTGTTCTTATCCCATTTACAGCCCAGAGCCTTAGCCTCCTGACGCTGTTCATAAGGAACATCAAAGTAAGCACGTTCTTTCTTGTCAGGCATAGACATTTCATGACGGTCTGACAATACAGACTGTAATTCATCCCACAGCTTCTCCATACGAGCATTCTTTTCAGGATCTTCTGGTAAACCGTAATCATGAACACCAGCATCAATGATTTCAGATTTTTCAAAATTTGAAGCTAGGCCGTTAGCGTCAAATATCTTACGGATATTGAGCGGAGGCTCAACGCTGAGTGAGGAATACACTTCCATCAGTTCATCATGCAATGATGTGAGACTGTCCTGCTTATTCCAAGTCATGCCGAGCACTGGTTTATAGCCTTCATTTTCCTGATGTAATTCCTTAATCTTGTCATTAAGGAAACCAAGTTCGTGAGGAATCTGTTTGTCTATAATATCATCAATAAAATTCATATTTGATGATAGATCCTTAGCTTCTGACATTCTCTTTAAGAAATTGATGCCAAGATTACTCTTATGAATCACATGGAAATTTCTTTCCAGAACGCCTGCATTGTTATGAGTGATTTGAATACCGATATCTAGTCCACGGTATTCTGCCACCTTAACAATTCGGCCAGTCTGGTTCTTTTCAATGCTAATAGCCATCCTCGCAAGCTCCTCACCTGCAAGCTTTCTATCAGTGAATGCTTTTCCATTGATTGTGATAGGTGAACCTGCTGGATTAGCCTGAGCCAAAGACTGATAAGACTCAATCTGAGCCTTTTCATTTTCACGCACTTCAATGCTTCGCTCATTAGAGTTAATTCTGTTCTTCGCCTGAGCCTTTCTCTTTTCAAAGTTAGACTTTTCTTTAGCAAGGAACATAATTTCACCTTCTAACTTGGCCTTCTTGGTAATGTTTGGATCACCAGCACAGCAGGCCAGAGCCTCATTGATTGAAAGTGTCTGGTCATCAAGGTCTGTCATGCTGTTAGCCACAGAGTCATTAGCAGACATAAACTGTCTGATAAATTTCTGCTTCATGAGAAGCGTCTGATACTGATAGGCATCAAAAGTCTTATCGGTAACATAGTTATAAATGTTCACGCTGTCATGAACATTACCCTGTCTGATGATTCGACCGTTTCGCTGGGTGAGGTCCGAAGGTTTCCACTTCACGTCAACATGGTGAACGGCTAAAAGGTTCTTCTGAACGTTAACGCCAGTACCAAGTTTTTCCGTAGACCCCATGAGAATACGGATCTTACCCTCGTTTACCTTGGAAAACAGGGCATTACGATCCTTATCCTTCTTACCGCATGAGTAAACATCAGCAATCTGATCTTCAGGAACACCTCTCTCAACAAGTTTGTTCTTGAGTTCAGTGTACACATCAAATACCTTGCCTTTCCCTGGCACTCCCAAATCAGAGAAAATAAGCTGAGTATCGGTAGGAGCTGATGTATGGTAGATATGAGCCACCTTATCAGCCACCAGATTAAGCTTTGTACCAGCTTCATCAGGAAGAGACGGATCATAGAGTCTTGGATCTAACCCCACCTTGCGACCATCCGAAGTAACCTTAAGCATGTTATCAATCTTAGGATCGGTTGGCATATTGGTGATTCTGTCACTTAATTGTTTCATCAGTTCCTGCTGATTTGGGCTGATGTCAGCAGTTATGACTTCATAGTTAGCTTTAGGAAGCTTTAAGCCTAAATCTTCCGTCAGTGCTATGTCGGTGAACTCACGGAACATGGTCTTCAATTCCTTCAGATTGTTAAAGGATCTTAAACGCTCTTCCTGAACATATTCGGTCTGGGCAGGCTTAAGCTCGTATTCCTTATCAATCACCGCAAACGCACTGATAAAGTCATCAAGGCAGTTGATTTCCTTTTCCTTGAGTTTAGACGGAGCTATATAAGTCTGCATTGCATACACTTCTGATATTGAGTTGGTGAGTGGCGTACCTGTTGCAAATACCACACCTCTCTCATCGGTAATATCATTGATGTATTCGGTAGCCATCATCATATTCATAGCTTTATCTGACGGATCACCTGTAGCTGAACCGAGATTTCGAGCCTGAAGGGAAGTCCATAGCGGAGCGTTCTTGTACTGATGAGCTTCGTCAACATACAGACGGTCACAGCCTAATTCCTCAAACTCTAATTTCGTCTCTTTGGCACGCTTCTGATTATCATCGTTAATCTTGTTAAGCATATCCCTGTACTTTTTAATCCTCAATTCAATATTCTTGATTGTAGGACTCTTTCCACGGACGCCACGGTCATCACTAGCCTCTACCTGTTTGGTTAAGGCTTCTGATAATTCCTCGATTTGACGATCAATAAAGCTTGTCTGCCGTTCTTTTGAAACTCTAATGTTATTATCAAAAGTTGACTGAGGCATTACCACGATATCAAAATCGTTATGAGCCAGTTTTGCGATAAAATCAGGTCTGTTATCAGCTTTCAATTCCTCCATTGTTGGCACTAAAGCCTTGCAATCAGGATAAAGCTTGTAAATGTCCTGCCCCCACTGACCGAGAACAGCATTAGGCACAAGGATCATTGTCTTCTGAGCAAGGCCAAGTCTCTTGGCTTCCATCGCTGAAGCAATGAGTTCAAAGGTCTTACCAGCACCGACTTCATGAGCAATAAGTGTACTACCGCCATAGAGAGTATGAGCTACAGCTGCTTTCTGATGTGGTTTCAGCTTTATTGTCGGATTCATACCGTCAAAAGAGAGATGAGAACCGTCATATTCACGAGGTACAACGCTGTTGAATTTACGATTGTAAACCGCTTCAATATCTTCTCTTACAGCTTGCTGTTCAGGAAGATCCAGCCATTCTCTGTAACGTTCAGACAAAGACTTCTGTATCTGCGTAAGTTCAATGTTGGCTTCATTGGCCTGCATTATCGTTATCGCATTATCTGAATCTGCGTTCTTTGAGCCCTTAACCTGAATGAATTTACTGTTAAGGGTAGCTTCAAGTATCTCTCCAAAATACTTGGTAGCTTTACCGTTCTTGTACTCGAACTGACGTTCGTCACCGATAGCATCATCTTTTCGGCCAGAACGTAAACGTACATTGAAAGCGGAAGCATCCTTGTCATAATTGATTGTGTAACGCTGAATTCCACCAGTAATTGAGTTCACAAAGTTCTGAACGTGTTCGACAGGAACCCAGTGACTTCCCAGAGAAACACCGATTTCAGTATAGTCACGCTTTGCTGGTTGCACACCTATGAGAGCATTAACATTGTTCTCGAATCGGGTATCGCCAGAATTAACGGCATACTGAGCTTCCTCAAGCTTCTTCACTACATCACCAGAAAGGTATTCTTCCTTGGTCTGATAGATTTCCTCATCGACATTTGGAAGCAGGAATATTTCGCCTTCGAGATTCTTTACAATTTCATTCTTGTCCTTGTTTCCTAGAATCTCGCTCATGTAGTCAAGGTCAACACGGCCTTTTGAGTTCATAGACACGGCCAGAGCGTCACTCTCTGTTTCAGCCTTGGCACGAACACCTACATTACCAAGAACTCTTTCATAGCAGATCTTTGATAATCCAGTGAAATTATACTTTTCATCAAACTGCTCAATGAATCGGACGGAATAATAGTCCTTATCTTTTCCGACAAGATCTCTTATCTTAGGATTTTCATTTGAGATTTCATCTTCCTGATCCTCTTTATCCTTCCTGCCTTTCTTCTTCTCGACAAAGACACCGTTCAAGCGACCATGTTTCTCAGCAAAATTCTCATAAAGGCTTCTTAATGTAGCCTGCTCATCGGACAGTTTTTCAATGCCGTCTCCGCTAATCTGAATTTTCTTAACCAGATTGAGCTGATCTTTCATCTTAATCCAGTCAACAGCAATTTCCTTACTATCTTTATCCAGCTTGATTTTTCTAAATCTGTTCGGATCTTTTCGATAGAGAACATCACCATTACCGTCAACGCCCATTGAACCTACACCAATATGATCATTTGTGCTGTTGACGAACACAACATCTTCTTTTGACTCGGTTTCATCAGTCTTAAAGAATTCAGCCTTTTGTTCTGGAGCAATATCCTGATAAATAGAATCCTGAATCTGATCTTCAACCTCTTCTTTGAGCATTTCCTGCCAAGAGTTTTCATTCTCTTCACGAGGAATCTTTACTGCAAAGACATTCTTGCCAAATCTGTCAGTTTCTTTTACCAAATTTCCGCAAACGCCACGAAGCGAACCGTCAGCAAGAAAAACAGCATTGATATGAGCTTGATTATTCTTATCACGTGTTATTCGGGTATTATCTTCAATCCATTTCATATCACCGTCTTTCGTACGATAGCGATATCCGATGCTCGTTGATTCATTAGCCCAGCGATCAGACTTTTCATCTAAGACTTCAAGTCTGTTGTTACGCTTCTGAAGGAATAAAATATCAGAAGACACTGATGTACCAGCATTTCTGCTGAACACACCTTCAGGAAGACGGAACGCACCTAAGAGATCGGCATCTTTTGCCAACTCATTTCTAAAATCTACAGCCTTTTCACTATCTAAAGTGCCTGTAGATGTTACGAGGGCAACAATACCACCTTCACGCACCTGCTCTACAGCTTTACCAACAAAGTAGTTATGAATGAGATTTCCGTCATATCTGCTTTCAGGATCGCTGATGTTCAGTGACGCAAACGGCACATTACCGACTACAACATCAAAATAGCCCTTATGATCAAAGTTCTCGAAACGGTCATGCTCGATATGTGCATCAGGGTACAGCTTCTGGGCAATCTTGGCAGATACGGAGTCAAGTTCAACACCGTGAAGCTCACTGTTAGACATTGATTCAGGGAGCATACCAAAGAAATTACCTACACCACAGCTCGGTTCAAGGATGCGACCACCCTTAAACCCTGCCTTTTCAAGTCCTCGGTAAATTGACTGTATCACTTCTGGAGGAGTGTAAAACGCTGTTACAGTGCTTGCTCTGGCATCGTTGTACTCACGATTCGTGAGTAAAGTCTTCAATTCCTTACGAGCATCCTCATATTCGTGTCTGCTAGGATTGAATACGTTACTGAGTCCTCCCCAGCCCACGTATTTTGCCAGCTTTTCCTGTTCTTCAAGAGTAGCATTACGGTTTTCCTTTTCCAAAAGCTTTAAGGTGCGTAATGCTTCCATGTTGTTGGATAGACGTGTCTTATCACCGCCAGCCCCGATATCTAAATCAGTAATGTGATAGCGAGTGGCAGGAACGGCAGGCACGCTATTTTCAGAAGATACTGTATTGGTTTCAGCTTTGTTTCCTAAAACGTCTGAAATATCAATAACAGTATCATTAGAAACGGCTTCTTCAGGTTCAATCACATGATTGCTGAGTTCGCCAAAGTCTAAATCATATTCGCCCTGACCATCTCTCTCACTACGTTTTCTGCGTGAGCCTGAGCTGATTCCTGATTCAGACCTTCCTTGAGATTCTGTTCGACCAAAATCTTCTCCTGAAGCTCCGCTTCTCGCTGATAACGAATTATCCAGTCCTTCAGACTGTCCTCTTCCTCCAGCTCTTTCAGATAGCTCGGATTGGTTGACTGTAGATTGCGGATCTGACTCACTACGTACACTGGATTCCATTTCAGCTCGTTCGCTGTCTCCGTTTTCGCCTGAGCTACCAGCTCTCTGGTCTCTGCTTCCCAGTTCTTCGAAAACCTGTCCAGAAATTCCCTGATCGTCCCCGAGTACCACTGTTTCGCTATCTCCCATTCCTCGTTGTACACCTGATTGAAGTACACCCTCGACCATCTCGTTCCGTGCCTCGTTCTCCTGAAGATCTCCTCCAGATCGTACTGCTCCTGCGGATACCTCCACCTGAACAGGCCTCCCCAGACTGGAGGATACTCGTTCTCCAGAAGATAATTCACGCTCTCCCAGTCTGTTTTCCCCTTGAGCCAAGCTTCCAGTGCTTCGATCAGATTCTCCATCTCGGTCTGAGTGTTGTCGTAATCGTCCTGAGGATCTTCCGTCTGCTTCATTTTCAATTCCATTTGCAGATTCTTCAGACGTTTCTGATCCTGTTCCTCTGGTGACAGACTCAATTCCTCCTTGATCTCGTTCTGAAGATCCTGAATCTCCCACTCTATCTCTTCCCTCTTGTCCTCGATCAGCTTGTCTCTCCACTCCTTGATGCTCTGGAGATACTTCTCCACTAATTCCACTGGTTCGAGATACCAAAGGTTCTGCACTGAATGAATCAGATAATTCTCCAGTCTGTTCTCCTTCATGGCTCTGGTAAGTGCTGGCATCAGCTCCTTCTCCCAGATCTGAGCCTCGTCCTCGTAATCCTGACTGTTCTCTTCCTGAGCTAATGCCCCCTGATACAGTCTGTGCATCATCTGAAAGTACGCCAGATCTTCCACTACGTCCGTCATCAGTTCCAAGAGTTCCTGCTCTTCCTTCGGTTCTGTTGTCAATACCTTCGCTAATTTCTGAAGATTGGCTGCTTCCAGCATTTGTTCCCAATCCTTCATCCGCTGTTCTGGAGCTAGAGTCTCGACTTTCTCCGCCCATTCCTGCTGAAATCTCATGATCTAAATTCTCCTTAGATTCCTCGTATATACTTGTATCTCTATTATCAGTATAATTTTTATTTGCATCGTTTTCAAGAGTAGTCTGTGCTGTTTCCTGATTTTCGTGACCAAGCTCTACAACATTCTTAATGGACATCATGAAGCCATTAACTCTGTTTTCAACTTCCTTTGTCAGGTCTTCGAGCTGTTCTTCAGGTAAATCAAAGTAGTCTAAAAGTTCTTCACTGAAATTGTTGATTAACCTGTGAAGTCTCTTTTCTGAAACGTCTTCTGAAACAGAAGCCGAACTGATGACTTTACCGTCACAGACAAGTTCAAGATTCCAGTCAGTCTCCTCACCTCTCCACCACTGAATTTTCCAGTTGAGCTCATTGCTCTGCTCCTGCTCTTGAGACTGATTCAGCCTGAATTCTTCAAATTGTTCATTCAATTTGCCAAGAATCGGCAGGCACTGATTCTTATAATCTCGTAAACTTTCCCACTCGCCATACTTGTGCTCTTCGCACCAGTCACACCAGCTTTCGATATGCTTAACAATGCCACCATCAAGATCACCACAGTCATATCTGAATCTTCCATACGAAAGATCTTCAATCTCTCCTGTGTCTGATTTGTTTAAGAACAGTAATGAAAGTTTTGTCTTTTCATAGCCTCTGTTTTCCTTAGCGTAAGCCTCATCCTCTTCGGTGATTACTCGGTCAGCTTCTGCAAACGGCAGGAATCCTCCAGCTCTGTCTGTTTCATCAAAAGCCTGTCCTACATTGTTGCTTTCAGACCAGTGCATGAATACCAAAGGAGGCATCTGTCCTTTTTCCAGAACAAAATTCAGAACATCATTATTTTTACTGATGTAGTTAATTACATCAGCTCGACACCATTCCTCATCCTGATGTTCCCACTTTGCAAAGCTTTCTGACGCACTTTCATCATTTTCTTTAGGCAACACATCATTGATTTTTTTGAAGGTTTCAAAATCAATGTTCTGATAGAACCCAAGTTTCTGATAACCTTCCTGAAAATGACGTTCTAAGAGTTCATCAGGACTTGCAACCACGTCTGGATTCTGACTGATTAACTCGGCCAGAGCATCACTTATTTCAGTGCTGTTCTGCTCTGCTTCATCATTTTCATTTTTCTGCACAAATTCTGCATTTTCATTTTGCACAGGTTCTAAATTAGCTGAAAGCTGTTCATTGAATCTAACGTCATTACGAGCTTCATTAAGAAGCTGGTCAAAATCGGCCATTCCGTATGAATGAGTAATATTGGTTATAATCTGATTAACGCCCTCATTCATGCGTTCGATTGCAAGTTTATGCGGATCAAAACCGCCAGAACTAACCTTGCTTACTGCTGAATGAGTATCTTCCAGAGTCATGTTCCAAGCACGGCTCATACCTTCAATAGCGTGCTTTTTGGTTGAAATAGCAACTTTAGCAGCCAAAACGCTAATATTGTCATTTTCCTTCCACTCAACATCACTTAAAACCTTACCAAGACTTCCGTCCTGAATAAGTTCATGGCCAAAAGAGGTGTTTCTGACTTCCTTATAAGCGATGTATCTTGCTATGGTAGTTTTTTCATCGTTGTTGAGGTGCTTGGCCTGATTTCTGTCGATAAGCTTTTGATAAGACTGCTTAAAGAGATAGTCTTCAACCTCTGCATATCTGTCATTATTGCCGTAAAGGTCATTATGAAATTCAGCATTTTGATGCGGATTTTCCATTAGTACCAGTGTTTCACTTTCCTTGAAAGCCTTGGTAAATTCAAGATTTGCATAGGCTTGGTCATTATTCCTAACGGCATTAAGGTAGGCTGTATTATTTTCAACAAAATCAATGACCTTTTGAAACTGTTCATCGTACTTCTGGATAAAATCAGTGATTGAAAATTCAGTCTGTTCAGCTTCATTTTTCTGTACAGATTCTGAATTTTCTGAAACTTCTGCAACCTGCTCTGCTTCTTCGGTAACAGTGTTTTCAACTTTCGGATTGATTAACGCCAAGAAAGCATCATCATGATATGCTTCATCAAGCATTCTGATGTGGTTTTCATCATCTTCAAAGGAATTTTTCAGACTGTTTTTCAATGAAAAAATAGCTGAATCCATCTGCACGAATACAGAATGCCCATCACGAATGTAAGCATTAACATCTCTGTCCCATTGTTCATAGATGTCAGCTTCTGTTGAATTTTTGCTGTACTTTGCGATTGAAGCGACAATCTGCTTCTTTACATTGTCTGCAACATCATGAACAAAGTGAGAGGAATCAATGTAATCGTCTGTATCATGGATTTCGGAAATGATAGATGCCAGATCGTCATCATACCAAGCTCTGAGCTGAGGTTCGCTCTTGATTGCACTGTAAGTTATGTAGCGTGCAAGATTAGAAGTCATGTTTAGTGCCGGTACTTCAGGTGGAGCATTGGCTTCAGCTTCAAGGTCTCTCCTGATTTCTTCCGCTCTATCTTCATCCCTTTCATATTCAGTCTTAGTTACCAGAGATACGCTAACATCACTTACTCGGTGCTCTTCACTGAGGTACTTATTGAACTTGGCAAAGGTATCTTCAGGAGTGATATAGAAAGCGTATTGTCTTGTATCATATCTAGCTCCCAAGCTGATAACGTCCTTAACATCATCCTTATCTACGTTAAGGTACACACGGCCTGAATTATCAAGCTTCATATTGTTCTTTTTCATGTTCATGAGAACATTACGAGATACAAAGTCACATGCTCTGCGAGCTTCACTCCACGCAAGTGTAAGCTCTTTCTTGAGTGAAGCACTGTCTAACTGCATGTTTTCAGCCCAGCCCTTAATGTAGGCTGACGCATTAGACTTATCGAATGATACACCTGTTCTAAGGCACATCATGTACGCACCAAGCTCTGCTACCAGCTCTTCTCTTGCGTACAGAGGTGAATTCTTATTTCCTGATGTATTGCGTGCCAAACGTGAGTTACTGCCTGTCCAGTGCATAAGCTCATGGAAAGCTGTCCAGTAATAGTCATCGGCTGATCTGAAATTACTCTGGTAAGGCAGGCAGATATTATCAGAAACAGTATTGTACTGTGAGTTCTTGAATCCGTACTTAATGTTTGCACCGCTGGCATTTAAAATAAAGTCAGCTCTCGCAACATTAAACCACTGCTTCTCCTTGATTTCAGGATTCCAAGGCTTAATGCTATTCTCAAAACCTCTCTGAGGTTGTGCCTGCGACACATTAAAAACTACAATATCTTTATCATAGTTATCTCTTCCGACAACAACACCACGAGCATCATCAGTGATATCCCAGCCTAAGCTCATAAGTTCAGCTCTGGTCATCCAGCGAGGATCAGTGAAATCATACTGTCTCTGAAGACGTGCAAAGCCCTCAAGATTTGTCTTAAACACCTGACCTGTCACACCACTGCGTGGCAAAGAATTTACATTCTCGTCACGTTCAAAAGTTTCACGCCAAATAGTGTGATTTTCATGAATAGATTCGACAAGATCGTCAACAATCCATTCGTCCATCTGATTAAATTCTGCCATTTTTTCTCTCCTCGGCAATAATCAATGAATAACGTTCTCTAAAAGAATTTAAGCGTTTGTGACGATTGGCATAACGAGCCTCTTCCTCAGCAAAACGCTCATCACAATAATGCGGATCATGTGCGAGCCAACGCTCGATTCTCCGCTGTCTTGCAATATCCTCTAAATCTAAATATCTGCCATAGTAATTAAGCACCTCCCCTACTGTTTTAACGTAATGCTTATAGAAATCGGAATTAAGCATTTCCTGATTTCCGTCCTTTTGAAATTCTTCGATATTGGCCATAAGAACATATGCCACGTCCCCACTATTGCCTAAATGCCAAGATGCGTCCATTTCTAGCGTATCTTCTTCAGGTGGTAGGATCTTGTCATAATCAGGATCAATTGACCTGCATAAAGCCAATGATTCATCAGCCTTCTTTTGTGCTTCATCCTCGGCCTTCTGCCATTCAGCCTCTAACTGTTTTTCAGCCTCGCTGGGAATAAGACTTTCAAAACTTTGGGCAATATAAGAATCAACGATTCTGGCAATCTCTCTTTCCTCGTCTTCATCACCTGCAAATAACTCTTTCATGTTATCCCCTAATGGAACTTTCTTAAAGATGTTATCAGGATCTCCTTCCTTCCATGATTTGAAAACGGAATAAGCCCAATCGTACTCCTGCTTCTGTTTTCTCTGCTGGTACTTGCGAGTTTCCGCTAATCTTCTTTCTTCAATCGTCATAGTCATAGCTTTTAGCCTTAATCCTTCTTCTCAGTTTTATCGCATGTAAATCTTGTTTCGTAATTTTTGAAAAATGCTGGTTTGCCATCCTTGTCTCCTGCAAAGAATGTACAGTTACATGTATTCTTCCCAGTACAGAACCACCATGGCGTGCCGTCCTTCTTACTCTTGAGTCTTATCAGACTGTTTCCGCAAATCGGGCACTTATGCTCTTCCGATGGTTTTGCACTCTCAAAAACAAATTTAAGCTGCTTATTTTCGGTATCGACCGCCAGCATGGCTTCAAACTTCTTACCTTCCTTGTTCACCATCTTGTAAACTGGTGATTTCCCTGCAAAAATCTTCTTTAAGTCCTCCTGATTCAATGCGACGCCAGCAATTGTAATTCTGCATTTCCAGCAGTTTGAATCCTCACAACAATAGTAGTATTTGTTTACGCTTACTGGTTTTCCGCAAATCGGGCACTTGAGTTCTGTCTCTACATTCTTGGTCTTATACGGCTGAACATTGCTCTTACACTTGGAAATTTCTACAGAACAGAAGTCTTTAATCTTCTCGATAAAGTCTTCCTGACTTAATTCCCCTTTTTCAATCGCTAAAAAGTCTCTTTCGTTAAGAGCTGTGCGAACTGGAGAAGTTAAGTCTTTGGTTATCTTCTCTAAGCATGCAAAAGCAGGCTCTGTACATCTTATGTACTTATCCTTCGTATAAAGGAGGTGATAATTCTTAAGTTCTCTGATGATGTTCGCTCTGGTAGCTGATGTGCCTATACCATCACCATCTTTAAGTGTGGCCTTGATTTCAGGATCATCAACATACTTGTGAATGTTTTCCATGGCCTTAATAAGCGTACCTTCGGTATAAGGCTTCGGAGGCTTGGTCTTTAAAGCTTCTGCAACTACATCTTCGGCAAGCAGGCTTTCATTTTCCTGTATCTCAGGTAATTTCTGACTGTTATCTTCTTCATCATCGCCTGTGTTATAAACGCTCTTCCAGCCCTGGGCGATAATTTCCTTACACTTCGCCACGAACTTATGGCCGTTATAATTAGCTGTAAGCACTGATTCCATATACTTATGTTCTTGGTAGAACTGAGCGATATAACTTCTTACAATCAGCTTGAAAATGTTTGTCTGAACTTCGGTAAGTGATTCAATTGAAAACTCTTCCGATGTTGGCACAATTGCATGGTGAGCTGTGGTCTTTTCGTCATTCCAGATTCGAGACTTCAATGAGCTGTCGGCCTTTTTTACGAGCTCCGCTAAATCATCACTACAATTGGCAATATTCTTAAGGACGGTTTCAGCTTCGCTATACTGAGCTGTAGGCAGGTATTTACAGTCTGTTCTCGGGTAGGTGGTAAGCTTCAATTCATAAAGTTGCTGGCAAATTGCTAAAGTTGTATCCGCTGTGTAACCATACATCTTGTTTGCTAACTGCTGAATGTCGGAAAGAGACAAGCCAAGAGGAACTGGAACGCTCTTCATCTTGTCTTCGATCTCATAGTCTGAGGTAGACGTGTTCTTTACTTCGTTTACTATTCTGTCGGCAAGTGCCCTGCTAACTACCCTGCCTTCATCATCTACACCGTCAAGACTTTCATCAACCTGATACTTAGCTTCAAAACTTCCAGCCTGAACTTTAATCTTTGCTTTTATTGAAAAATAGTCCTTCGGTACAAAGTTCTTAATTTCCAAGTCTCTGGTAGCTACGAGCTGGAGTGTCGGAGTCTTTACTCTACCGATAACTGTGAGATTATGCCACTGTAATGTATAGGCTCTTGTTAAGTTGATTCCAAGAAGCCAGTCACTCTCAGCACGAACCTTAGCAATTTCACCAAGAACGTGATATTCGGAATTGTCTTTTAAGTTTTCGAGTGCGGTCTTAACAGTCTTACTATCTACAGCATTTGCCCAATAACGTAAGACTTTTCCCTGAAAGTTATTATGTTCAATGACTTCATCGACAAGACGCTGGCCTTCGTTATCTGGATCACCTGCGTGCACAATCTCTTCAGCCTTACTGATAAGATCACTCACCCTGTTAAACTGCTTCTTGGTATCATCTTTGATGATGTATTTCCATTCGGCAGGATAAATAGGAATATCCTCCATTCTCCAGAAGATTTTGCCATCCTCGGTATCAGGTGTTCTGTTGAGATACACTTCCGCATCTGCAAGCTGTAAAAGATGACCAAGACACCATGTAACAACTGTATCGTTATGGCAGATAATCTGCCCTTTTTCCTTGCTGTTTTCAATTCCCAGTGATTCAGCAATGGCTCTTGCGACACTAGGCTTTTCTGCAATTATTAATCTCTTCATGTTCTATCCCCTATTCCTATACTCTTGCACTGTATTTTTCTCTGATTTCAGGCACACTCATTAAAAAATGCCAAACTTCTCTTGTTGCTCTGCAATCTTCCAGACTGTCATGAGCTCTGAAAGAAAAATCTGGATTGACTTCGGCAACGGCATCTACCAACTTAAACCATTTCATGGCCTGATGTTTCTCGCTCCATTCCTGCATAAAATCAGTGAAAGCCTGCATACAGCAACGTACAGCTTTTGACTCGGTGAGTGTCTCTCCAAGAAACACTGTGTCAAAACCTGCGTTATAAATAACAACTTCACGGTTCTTAAACACATCTCTAAGATGTGCCTTCACGCTTTCAAAAGTCGGAGCATGTTCCACCATTTCGGCAGAAATGCCGTTCACTTTCTCAGCCTCAGTCCACTCAACTGTGTGCTGTGGCTTTATGAGTGAATGAAAAAGACAAATTCCTTCATCGTCAATTACTGAAACGCTCAGAATTTCATCAGTATCATGATTAAGTCCTGTGGTTTCCGTATCTACAAAAACATATTCCGACTTCATAACGTTTCTCCTGCTAAGTCCTAGCCCCATGTCCAGAAAGGAATAACCTTTGCTTTGATATCCTTGGTATCGACAAAGCCAAAATATCGAGAGTCAAAGGAGAGATCCATTGGATTAACCAGCACAACCTTACCTTCTGGGACAATTCCGTCATACTTCCAGATCTTCATGTCCTGACCGTTGCCGTCTTTATCCTGCCCTCTTGAATGAGCTAAAAGAACACCATTAACTACAATGCCGTTTTCGTCAGCATGAACATGATCTCCTGCTTTAGCACCAACAACCTTAAGAAGAGGTGTTACCCAACAGGTTTCACCTTTCTCGGCAGGCTGTAAGTATCTGCGAGTAAAGGCTTCACTTAAATAAACATCGAATTCTGGACAGAATGTAACAATTTCTTCATTGGTAACACTGACAGGATTTCTCTCAACAATTGAGTAGTATCCTTTCGGCATAGACTCAGTAAAGTTACTTACAAACTTACCTGAAGAGTTAAAGTAGTAACTTACGCCACATACAGCTACAGCGAGTCCTACGCAAACACCGATTCCTACACGGAACTTCTTTAATCTTTCTTTTAAGTCAATTTCATTCATGATTTGATTCTCCTGCCTTTTGAACTTAAATCTAAATCCACCTGCAAGCTTCTTTGCAAGTTGCTGTTTTCTACTTAAATGAGTAGTCATAAACTTTCACCTTTACACATAATCTTCCGCATTAAACCGAGTCTGAACATTGTCTTCCTGCTTCTTATCAGTCCTATCGGTAATCTTCTTGTAACGAATCTTCGGTTCTTGAATTTGATTGTTTTCAGCTCGCATTTCATTAGTAATATGCACCGTATATTCTTCAGGAGCATTCATTTTTGACCGTTTCAGGAAAACAGGATCTTTGAAGTACAAAGGCTGTTTTCCGTAGATTGCAGGGAAGCCAGCAACAAATACCAGCATATCCCCTGCTTCGGTAATATCGCCTTTATCGTTCTTTTTCGGGCCCGATAAACGTAAACATTCATCAGGAGTGAGTAACGGTCTCTGTGTTTCCTGAATGGTTCTTGATGTACTGCTGTTAAAGATACTGTTTCCGCTCTTCGTCACTGATTCCTTCAAAATTGTTGCTGTACCAGTGAGCTTTGATAAGTATTCTGCTGTTTCTGGACGGTTAGGAGGATAAGCGTTCTGGATATGACAGTTAGATGTGATGCTTTCTTCATGGCCATAACCAGACTGTTCAGACTTAAGCTGTGATAAGTCTTGACATATTAAGTAGCACTTGATGCCATACCCTGCCACGAATGCCAGTGATTCCTGCATGATGTCGAGTTTTCCGAGAGACGGAAACTCATCCAACATCATCAGCAAACGATGTTTGTTTGCACAAACAGCCCGACCGCCAACAAATTTCAAGCCTTCCGTGCCTGCTAAAACACGCACGGTCATGTTTACAAACATTCTTACAAGAGGCTTTAAACGTGTTTTGTCGGCAGGCTGTGTAACGATGTAAACTGACATCGGATCTTTACAGTTCATGATGTCACGAACATGAAAATCACTGTCTGATGTGTTTTCAGATACGATGTTGTCTCGGAATAACGCCAGATTAGACTTTACTGTAGAAAGTACAGAGCCAGCTTCTTCATCAGGACGGTCAAGCTGATCCTTAGCGGCCGCTGATATTACAGGATGAGGCTTCCAGTCCGTTTTATCTTCTTTTTCACCCAAGTGCGGATAGTTAATCATCTCTGACCAGAGTTCTTTAATGTCACGATTAGGATCACTAAGAAGATTATCTATCTGGAGCATTGAAGCTGGTGTCCCTTCATGCTTACGCAAGTAAAGCACATGAAGGATTAAACCAACATAGAGTGCAAAAGCAGTCTTTTTCCAGTGTGCGTCCTGTCCCTCTAAGCCTTTTCCTTCAGGATCAACAATCATGTTGGCAAGGTTCTGTGCATCACCGATTTCATTCTCAGTACCGAGTCTGATTTCATCGAGCGGATTCCAATGTGCGGATTGCTTTGAAGCTGGCTCAAACTTGATACAGTTATTCTTGAGTCCGCTTGAACGGTAGCCTGCGGTTAATGCCCAAAGTTCACCTTTTAAGTCTGTGATAACGGCTGACTCATACCATGATAACAGTGTAGGAATAACGAGACCAACGCCCTTACCTGAACGTGTTGGAGCATATGTGAGGACGTGTTCGGGCCCGCTGTGCTTCAAATATACAACCTTCCCTTTCTTCTCCTCATAAGCACCTACATAGACGTATGGAGGCTCTTTTTCGCCATTTTTCTTATGCTTGTGTAATAAGCCTGCCTGATATACTTCCTTTGTAGTTGCCCAGCGAGCTGAACCATGTAGATTTTCCACGCCCTTGAGCTTCTGAGTTGAAGCAATACCTCCAACCAAACCAAGCATGAAGCAAATCATAAAGGCGATTTTGCCGTTTTCAAAAGCTCCATTAAAAAGCTCTGGCTGTTTCTGAAAGTAGCGTCTATGCCAGTCAACAATCGCCCACGGATAATAAACGTGCATTTCCTGAGAAATGGCATTGCCGAGAGCAGGATTGTAGCCAACATCTCTTGCAAAGGTCTGTGTGGCAACAGTTAAAGTTAGGCCAATACCCATGGCAATTCCTGTCAAAGCAAGGATCTTTTTCTTTTTAGGATTCTCTGGTTTCGGTAACGGTAACTTAGGCTTCACTGTTCATTTCCTTCTGTAATTCTTCTAATTCTGACGGATCAAAAAATTCACTCATATCTCCCAGCAGTTCATCTGCGTCTATTTCATCACCTACATCTGTATCTGATGTTTGGGAAGGTTCTTCTGAAGTTTTTGATTTCAGTTCTTTTACTACGGTCTGCATTTCATCAACTATTGCAATTGAGTCTTCAGGATTCCCATCGCAAATATTAACGATGATGTTTTCTTCTGGATTTATCAGACTGTTTCTGTACGTTATTCTGTGCTGTATCATGCAGTAACACGTCAGCTCTTGTGGCTGATTTGTCATCTGCTGATGGCATTGCCACATGGCCTCTGCACAAGTCCGACAACATACGTGTTCTTGTTCTAATCGCTTCTGATAAATTCTTAGCGATGGAGGCAAATTTCTTAGCACGTAACTTATCGAGGTACGCTCTGACTTTTTCTCTGAGTGTTTTTCTATCATTGTTTTCATCCCTGGCATTTTCTTCTACACTGACAATTCTCTTGCCGTTAATCTTATAAATACAATCTTCGGTGCTGATAACCTTCGTGCCATTTTTTGTCACGCTCTCAACACGGCCATCACTGGCAATATCTTTGATGTTATCTTCTGTTACATCCAGACCATAACGCTGCAAATTTTTATTTGATAATTGCTGGAGTACAGTTACAGACATCTCATCTCCTGTCATAGCCTTTGCAGTAACGTAATCTTTGAATGACTGATTCTGGAGCTTCTTAATCTGCTTCTTTTTCTTTTCAAGTCTTCTTCTCTCCATGGCTCGGTTAAGCTGATCAAGAAGATAAATTAAATCCTTAACGCCCTGACTCTCATGCTGAATTAACGGATAAAGTGAAGACATGGAAGAACCTGACTGAACGTTCTGCTTCTTGTCGAGTTCTCCAGCAAGGTCAATCCTTGGCTGTCTGGTAAGTCTTAAATGAACGTCCTTCATGTATTCCTGATAAAGCTTGTTGGCCTCTGGAGTATCAACTTTTGGTCTCTGGTTATAGACTTTCTGCTTTTCAGACTTGATTTCTCCGTCAGGAGCTTGGAATTTACCCAGTCTCTTTTCGAGATTGGCTTTACTGAATGAACGATCTACGGTACTGGCCTTAACGGAATACTGTTCTTTGCCGAGGCTCTGAAAAATAAGGCCGTTACCGTGCAACTTGATTGCAATGCCTTCTTCGGCAAGCTTCTGGTGAAGCTCCTGCCAAGACTTGGCATTCTTGATGATATCTTTACGTTCTTTGACGTATGAACAGAACGTCTCAATGCCTGACCTGCTTTCGATATCATCAACTTTACTCTGGGCACTGGTCTTCTGAGACGTGTGATTAGTACGCTGGAAGTTAAACTGTTCCTCTAAATTCTCTGCCAGCTTCTGTAAATCATAGAAATTGTGCCACTTATCGCCACTTTTCTTAAAAGTCTTTGGATTAATCATGTTAATGACGATGTGCATGTGATAGCTGTCAGTGTCATTATGACAGACGGAAATACGCTGATGATTCTCCAGACCGTAACTCTTTGCTATTCTTTCTTCAATTATCTTGAGCTGGTCTTGTGTCGGCTTCTCGTTTGGAGCAAAGCTCACAACTAAGTGCTTACAGTTCACTTTTGCCCGATGGTTCATGCGGATGACATTCTTCATTTCGTAATAAGCGAGGTCTGGATCGTCATTATGAAGATTAGTGCATCTGATGTTATCAATTCTGTCTGACTTACCCTGATCATTACACACGTAACGAATCAGACCGCCAAGCGATGACTTGCGTTCTGTTCCGTATTTATTTCCAGTTCTATCTCGTGTGATATCTTTAATTATCATTTCTAGTCTATGTCTTCAGGTTCATCAAACTCACAAACGTGTTTAACCTTTGCCTTGATATCGGCCACACACTTAACTGCTTCACGATAATCCTTCTCAATCTGCTTTCGTGAGGTCTCAATCCTGTGTGTGTTCTGTTCACGGAGGAATATTTTTAATAAACCAGTGAACTTGCCGACCGTACCAGCAACCCTAAGAAGGTCATCAACTTTCTTGAATGAAAGTTTGTCGAGAGGCTCATAGCCACAACCTACCGTCTTAAGGTAATTGCTGATAGTCATACCGAACGCATCAGCCTTTTTCTTAATGACCGCTTTTTCATCTGCACTCAGATAAACCTTCACATGTGTTCTGGCGGTCTCAAGTTCTTTCTGGCGTTCTTTCTTCTTTTCCATGGTTCATTTTTCTGGCGTTGTAACTTAACCTAGCTTTCGGCGTTTGAGAACAAGATAGATGACCGTTGAGCATTCTTTGAATGCGAATAAGTGTCTGTTTTTGACCTGTTTCAACGCATGTTGAACGGGGTCATAAAACCTATCTTGCCAAATATTTCCATCACTACTATTGTACACTAAAATCACATTATTTGCATACTTTACAATACTATTTCTTGTAAAATAGTATTTTATACGATATAGTACGATTAGATAACGCCAAATAAGGATTTAATCCTGCCGAATAATAAAAAGTGCGATTAATTAGCGTTACTTATACGAATTTATATGGTTTTATAAGCAAAAATAAGGTGCTGTATGAATACACTGAACATAGACAGTGAAAAGGCTGAAGAGATGATCTTGGCACAGGAAAACAATCGTGTTAAGAACAACTCTATTGCAATCAGACTTCATCTGAAGCTGATTCAGGAGCTTCAATCAAAAGGAATCACTCGCAAGGCAATTTACAACTTCCTAAAAGAACAGAAAGTCATCTCATGCAGGTACGAGACTTTCTGTAATTCGCTCAAATCAATTAGTTCATCTCAAAAAAACAGAGAACAGGTTTCAGTCTCTACTAAGCAGCCAATCAAAAAAACTGTTGTTTCCTCGACCAAGACGCAGTTCTTTGAACACAATTCTTCTCCCTCAAAAGAAGACATTGACGATCTGGCCTAAGACAAACATTTTTCAAATCAATTAGTTAGTTAATTCATAGGAGAATTTTTAAAAATGAACATTAACTTCATTCTTCAAGGTAAAGGTGGCATCGGTAAATCATTCTTAGCCTCTGTTATTTCTCAGTCTCTTTTAGCAAGCAATCACAGAATCATGTGTATTGATACTGATCCTGTAAATGCAAGCTTTGCAAGCTTTAAGTCTCTTAACGTCCACCAGATTAAGATTTTGGACAACAATAAAGAAATTGACTCCTCAGCTTTCGACAAGTTCATGGAACTCATTTGTTCAGCTGAAGACATTGATGATGTAATCATTGATAACGGAGCGGCCTCTTTTATCGCATTGACCAACTATCTGCTCCTGAACGGTATTTTCGATATGCTTCAGGAAATGGGACATACCGTAACAGTTCACACCATCCTTGTAGGCGGTCAGGCTTTCAGTGATACTCTTGTCGGAGTGAGCGAGGTTTGCAAATACTTCAAGGATAAGTGCTCAATCGTTGTATGGGAAAATGAGTACTTCGGCAAAATCGAGCACAACGGTAAGCAGTTTACCGAGTTTTCAGTGTACAAGAACAATTCAGAACAGATTACTCACGTTCTGAAGCTGGAGCACCTGCATGAAATGTTTGCGAACGATCTTAAGCGTATGAATGAAATGCACCTGACATTTGATGATGCAAATCAATCCAAGGACTTCACTTTCATGCAGAAGAACCGACTGAACATCATCAAGACTAAGCTGTTTGAACAGTGTAACCAGTTAATCTAACTTTCATTATAAGGTACAGGCTCAATCCTGTACCTTAAACCAAAAATAAGGATGAACTTACTATGACTACCATAAATAGAGCTGTTATTAGAATCGAGATTGAGGATTATATCAGTGCAATACAGAATAATTATGGCTACATTGACGGAGCTGATTATTTTCTTGTACCTGCTGAAGATAGAGTTGTATCAGTTTGTGAAACTGTTGAAGAAGCTGAAGCAGAGATTGATCAGACTGTTTATTTAACCATTACCGAAAATGAAGCTGTTTTGGAGTATGAATATATCAGCGGAGCGGAAAACGTGTATTTCAATAAGGTTAATTTTATGGGAAATGTTTATCCTGTTTCCGAGGATTTAAAATCAGCTTCATGTTATAAGGCAATTAAAGAGTATTTAAAATTGCATAAAGGAGTAGAAGCCAATGAAGATTGATTTTTGCGAGCTTTCAGACAAGCAACAAACATTTCCCCTCGAAATGTAAAAACTTAGTGAGATTAACATGTCAATGAATTACATTATAAGCAATGATGAGCTCCAGCAGATTGTCGCAGAAATTGCAGTCAAGCATCATATTGCTATCCAAGACAATGATCCTCTGCTGGTTGAAATTACCGTACAGAACTACCTTTTATCTAAGTTCAAGAAAGCTCTGGAGGAACACGCTGTTACAATTGATGAACAAACTGATGTCTACATTGAACAGTTAAAGTCCGGTATTACAGCAACGCAAGAAGCTCTTGAAAATGCCAGACTTACCGCTGAAAAAGACCTAATTAAACATGCAAACTCAATCATTAACGGAGCAACAGGGCATTTCTCAGAACTGGTTAAATCTGAAATACAACACATCGAGATACCCAAAGACAAAAATCTTTGGTACACTGTCAGCATAGCTGTTGCTATTTCTCTGATAAACTTAGTTTTCCTTATTCTGATCATTTGCAGAATCTACTGACAAAAAATTAAAATTTTTGCATGAAAACGGAACACTTTCCCTAGTTTATTCAACTAGGGATTTGTTTTTTTGAGATTAGCATATCTCTTCGAGCTTTCCGAGGTAATTCATGTTACAGGTTATCACATCAAACGTACCATATGAGCTTGATTATATTGAAGGTAAAATAGATTACCTCTATATAAAAATTCCTGCTTTGTCAGAGAAAAACTTAAAATATATAGAATCAGGTATTCAAGACTCTAACTATAACAGTTCTTCCAATTATGAGTGCGGTAAAAGATACCTTGATGCTCTGCGTAAAGGTAAAAGCTTCAGCCAAAAAACTGATGATGACAGATATATCGGTTCACCTTGTTTCTGGTTCAATGCCATGAAAACCAATGAGAACATTTGCGGTGAGAAGGTTGGTTTTGATGTTTATTTGAAAGGATCTCTGCATTGTATCAACATAGCAACTTTTAACGGTTGCTCCAGAGAATCAATAAATAAGGTCGCTGAGGAACTGTACAAAAAATGCAATTCAGTGAAGTGCTTACGGAACATGCTCACAAAACCTTTTTCCTCAAAAGACACTGAACATATAATCGCCATTATTGCAAAAAGTTACGATGTGCCAAAAGACAAGAACAAATTATCTCTGGCTAGTAAATTCTGCTCCTTGGCATCTGAATTTCTGTTTGATAAAGTAAAACCTTTCTATCCTCGTTACGATAATATTGTTGCTGAATGTCTCGGCTACTACATTTCGTTCTATCTGCCCAAAAACTGCTACAAAGGGAAATATCCTAAGCAGGTAAAGAACAATTTTAAAGTGGAAATAAACTTAAGATCTGGAACTGCCTACACAGAATACCTTAAAATATATGAAGCATACTCATGGTTTATCAGGAAGATTTTAAGTAAAATATCTAAAGCTTCTGATAAAACACAGAAGATATATTTCACGGCATCTCAATTCACTCACTTGATTAGGTATGCTGATAAATTTAAAAAAATCTGAAATTTTTCCACGAAAATGGATCACTTTTCATCGCTGATTCTCTGAATCTGTTCCTGCAAATCCTTCTTCACAATCTCTCTCATAACTGCAACACCATCTATGTCATCATCCAGACAACGAAGCAAAAAATCAGAATAATATAGCTGTAACTCATAACGCTTTACATAATAGTCATTTCGGCAATACTTTTTCTGGACTGTATTTTTAGTTTCGTGTCCTAAGGCTGTTTCTTTTGCTCCAAAACTAATTGATTGAGTTTGAGGAATCAACTCAACAATTGTCCTAAACAGGCTCCTAGTTCCATGTATATCCATGTTATTGGAAAAATTTTTTGTAACGTAGCGTAAACAATCGTAAAATTTATAGTACTGTTGCTTTTTGAACTGTTGCTGAACCTGTCGAATTAAGAATACCGCTAAATCAGTCAATACTAAACGGTAGTTCGGTTTCATACCTTTCCGAGTCATTTTTGTCTCAATAATAATGTACTTATTTTCTTCATCAGTTAAGCTGCAAAACATGATAACTCTGAATGTTTCCTTAACTCTGGTAGCCAGAATCATATGTAAGAGAGTTAATGGCAAAAGATTGATTCTTCGATATTCTTTTATCTTTTTAAATGCTGAAAAAAATTCTGTTACTTCTCTTTCGGCGTCACTCAAAAAAATCCAATTCTCACAATCTAAAGCCTTTCTGGCTGTTTGTGTGATTTTGTTTTGTTTGAGCTTCGCAAAAGGATTTTCATAAATAAAACCTTTTTTACAAGCAAAATTAAAAAAAATGCTCATCACAGAAACGTAATAGTTTTTAGTGTTGACTGATAAGTGGTCAAGCTTTATCCGATCTACATTGATGTCAGACAAACTTAAATTTCTATAGTCACGTCCAAAAATACATCTAAAACATGAATCATATACATCCCTGGACTTCTCCTTAACATTATTAGTTTTAATATAAAGATCAAAAAGCTCTCCAACTTTTATGTCTGAAACAGAAAGATTTTTCATACCCATTCTGCTCAGAATGGCGAGCAATTGCTTAAAATCTTCAGAAAATCTGCCTGATACTTCATTCTTTTCAGAATCAGTTTCTATCGTACACTTAAAAGAGAGCTCAAATTTCAATCTAAACACCTCATAATTTACATTGATAAAACCTCTTATTGAATATATAATAAAAAAACCTCCAGCATTGCTAGAGGTTTTAAGTTTTTGAATTTGTTTTTATAAGAGCGGATATTTTACGAGAATATCTGCTTCTTTTTTTTCTAGCAACTTCTCCCTAATTTCATAAAATTTCTTTGACCACTTCTTCCTGAACATTCCTTGTTTTCTCGCATCAATTAACCAGAACATCACTTTTGCATAATATAGTTTTGGAGGAACCTTCCTAAGGATTAGTTCATCAATGAACTCTTCTAAATCCTCAAACACGCTGGAATCTCCAGCAACCAGATTAACTAATTTCATCGCTCGTTTTATCTTTTCATTTTCTCCTCTGCTCGTATCTTCAAAAATTTCCCTTACTACACCTAAAAATCCTGAACCTATAACACCCGAAAGCTGAAACACATCTTTCCTTACCAAAAACAAATATAACGGCTTCTTCCTTTCTCTGTTCCTCAAGATTTCACAAAACTCATTAGCCTTTGTCTTAATAACATCATAAAACTTGCTTTTCTGATACAGAACAAATCCTGAAGGTGGCTCAATCACACTGTATTCCAAGAATAACTTGCAAGCCTTAGTTCCCAAATAACACCGACTGGCCATATTCATATTCGGCTCTACATATGTAGCTAAATTGAGCTTTTTCTTAAGACTTCTCGAAGAAAGTGTTCCTGAAGGATCAACCTTAACTAATTTCTGAACTGTCTTTACATCAAGTCCAAGTAATTGAGAAATCTTTCGTCCTGAAAAACCTTGCCGTGTAAGTTGTTGGACTTCTTGTCTAACTGAATCACTCAGCATTTTTCCTCCTTGTTGCATAAATTAAAGAATGAGATAAACGACCACGGAGAACCACATCAAACTCTATATCCAGAGATTTTTTTTTGGAAAATCTGAAATCGTAATGATTGATGATGTCACCATATTTAAGCAGCTCAACTATGTTGACCATTTCCTTTCGGCTCATAACATAGTCATCCATGAGCTGGCTAAGTGCTGGCAGAGAATAAATGTCAGCAACCAGATATGAAGCAGAAAGCAACTGCATCCAAACAGGTATGCTTTCACTTGAATCTTCAAATAGGGAATTACGATTGATAACTTTATCAACCAGTAATGAATAATTCTTAAATAACCTTTCTTCTTTCAACTCAATTCCAACATGAACTAAGGAATCCATAATGACGGATGTCAGCATTTCATCATGTGAAGGTGCAAAATAGATCATGAAACTGTTGTTGTTCACTGGGATCTGATCCGCCATAAACAGGTCATAATCCTTCAGGTCGATGTAGAAATTGTTCTCGACCTTGCCAACATAGAACTTACCAGACTCGGCATATGACAATCCGTTGTCTCTAATTGAGAGTTTTTTTGAAAGAAGCTTGAGAGATACATCAGTAAGCTTGATGTCTTTGTGCTGACAGCACTTCTCAAACAATGAGCCTGCGTGATATCTAGCTTGAATTTTATCGTGAATCTCTTGTAATATAGTCATATCAAACTCCGAATGACCACACAACTCATTAGATAACGAGGTGGTGTGCGTGCCCCTTCTTTTGGCGTTTCTAAACCAAAGACGCAGGAAACCTTCCCAAAAAACCCCCACTAAATCACAAAAAAGTGCCCTTTTTCTTAAAAAATTCTTAAAAAGTGATCCATTTTCGTGGAAAAATTTTTTGATTAAATTTTAGTCATTTATGACTAGCCGATAAAAAATTTTCCGAATGAAACACTTATTAAGTTAAGGCACTATTTTTAATAGTGGTGGAATTCTAGGAAGGTATCCTTAGCAAGACTATCAGTGAGAGTTAGTTATCTCTCCCCCCTACGGCACGCTCTTGCACAGAATTCAAAATGACATTTTCACTAACCAAACCTCTCTTGGTTAGTTTGAATCAATCTTGAAAACTGGATAACACGTTGCTCTTCAGCCGTATTTCCCCGTTTAGAGCTACACAACCACCCTCGACCAACAAACTCATCCACTGATCCAACATCTTGGGAATTTAATCGTTGTGCTTTTTCCATCTTACACCAGCTAACCTTACTGCATATAACCAATCTATAACACTTACAAACTTACTATTTTGGTGTAAGAACACAATCATGTTACAATATTGTGAATTTTTAGTCAATCTTTAATCGGATCTAACCTTATGTATTCAGAATATTTCTGTCAGACCGTCACAAAAAGACTTAAAGACAACAAGATATCTCTTGCTGAATTAGCAAAACGCACTGGCGTAACCAGAGCACACTTATTTAATGTTATCCATGGCAAGTCCAATCCGACTCTGGAAATGATGACGCTTATTTCAGTTCATCTTGAAGTTCCGCTATCCGTTCTGCTTGATGACCCTGAATACCGCCAACTCGGATGTGCGGATGGTTACGAATATACAACTAACCTGCAACTGTCCTCAGAAGCCTCCGATTCTGATTCTGTAAAACAGGACGAACCATCTAAAACTACAAATTCAGCCAAAAAAGAAAGAGCGTCTGACGTGTCTAGTTCTGCTATCAGCACTTTAATTCAAAATGACTTAGTAATACTTCAAAACCTGCATGAAATCAGGCAACTTCTCGTGAAAAAACCGCCAAAATAGCCTATCTGAGAAAAAAGGTTAATATATTGTAAAAAATATGTTTTTATTTAATTTCATATTATATATAATACACTATATATTTTTAATGTATGGTGTATTGTATGGCATCCTTATCAGATAATCTCGTTATAACTAGAACACTTGAGAAACTTGAACGTCAATGTGGTTCAAAGCTTCTTAGTATCTTGAATGACCCAAAAACAATTGAGATCATGCTAAACCCTGATGGCTGGGTCTGGCTCGAACAGCTAGGCTCACCCATGAGGAAGGTTTTCCAGCTTTCACCTAATTCAGCTAATGCAATCATGCAGACTGTTGCTGGATTTCACGGCAAAATCGTCAATGAGCAGAATCCTATTCTTGAATGTGAGTTCCCATTAGACAGTTCTCGCTTCGCTGGTCAGGTTTTTCCTTGCGTACCCAATCCTTCATTTACCATTAGAAAAAAGGCCGTATCTATCTTTACTCTTGACCAGTATGTAGAAGCTGGAACGATGACAGAACGACAGAAAAACATCATTATTGACGCTGTTAATTCGCATAGGAACATCCTCGTTGTCGGTGGAACAGGCTCTGGTAAGACAACATTAGTTAATGCCATCATTTCAAAAATGACTGACAACTTTCCTCTGGAAAGAGTAGTCATCATAGAAGACACAGGAGAAATTCAGTGTTCTGCGGAAAACTACGTTCAGTTCCATACATCTCCTGATGTCACTATGACCGATCTCCTGAAAACTACCCTCAGAATGAGACCTGACAGAATCCTTGTCGGTGAAGTCCGTGGAAAAGAAGCATTAGATTTACTCATGGCTTGGAATACAGGCCACTCAGGTGGCTGTGCTACCGTTCATGCAAACAACTGTGACCAAGCGTTAGAGCGTATTGCCATGCTTATCAGCATGAACTCCGATTATCCAAAACCAATTGAACCATTAATAGCATCTTCCGTGCATGTCATTGTGCATATTGCCAGACACGAACACGGAAGACGCATAAACCAGATACTCACTGTTGAAGGGTTCTCAGCAGGAAAGTATATAACCAAAGAAATCTCTTAATCACTTTTATAAAAGGAAAATTAAATGAACTTTATTAAAAACAATCTTTTACTGATCGTATGTGCTGTTGCATCAATCGTATTCTGTGACTCAGCTTTTGCGTCAGGCACTATGCCATGGGACTCTGGCATTAAGAACATTCAGGAATCTCTGACGGGTCCTGTTGCAACTGGTATTTCTCTTATCGGCCTTATAGCCGCTGGTGCAATGCTGGTCTTCGGTGGCGAAATTTCTGGCTTCCTCAAGCAGTTAATTTACCTCGTACTGGCAATCTCTCTCATCCTCTGCGGTAATTCATTCATTACCAATGTTATGGGACATAAGACTACGACTACATCAGGTGCAACCATAGCCTATGTTCAGATGATTGACTTAACAACCGATAACCACACAATTGTAATTAACTCTTAATGAACAAGCGAGGCAACAGCTATGAACTCTACTATTCATCGTTCATGTATTCGTACAAACACATTCCTTGGCGGAGATAGAGAACTCATTATGGTATCTGGTGTCGTGACTGTTGCCTGCGTCTTTGTCCTCCAGACATCAATTGCTTTTCTCTTTGGCGTGGTTCTGTGGTTCTCAGTACTGTTTCTGACAAGACTGATGACCAAAGCAGATCCGAGAATGAGAGATGTGTACCTGAGACACATCAAATATCAGTCTGTTTACTACGCTAAAGGTACTCCATTTGCCGAAACTGGCTTACTCCAAAAATAATAAGATAAAAACACATGTTTTACTTAACTCTGACATTCGCACTTTTAGGTGTGTTGATGGTTTTTGTTCTTGCAAGTCTTATTCACTCAGCTTCAAGCTCACAAAGACTGTCAACTCACCGCTCTACCAGCAAAGGTTTTGCCGACCTTCTCGACTATGCTTCATTACTTGAAGACGGTTTGATGCTCTGCAAATCGGGAGCTTTAGCCGTTACTTGGAAATACACATGCCCTGACGCTGACTCAAGCACCGCAGACGAAAAAGATCTTCTTGCCATTCAGCTCAATCAGGTGCTATCTAAACTTGGTGATGGCTGGGTACTTCACATTGACTCAATGCGAGAGAAAGTTGAAAGCTATTCAAAGCCTTCTGAAAGTCATTTTCCTGATGAAATTACAAGGGCAATTGATGAGGAACGTCGTCGCTATTTCAACGATTTAGGAAAAATGTATGAATCTACATTTTTCCTGACACTCACTTATTTACCGCCTCTTCTTGCACAGCAGAAAATTCAGAAGCTGATGTTTAAGGACAACGGCAAGAAGATGACTGAAAAAGAATTCAGTCAAAGGATTGTTGACCAGTTTAAGGCACAGATTACTTCCATTGAGTCCCTACTCAGTCTGAGTGTTAATTTAACACGTTTAAAGTCATTTACCGTTACCCATGAAGACGGTTCAGAAGCTGTATTTGATGCTCAGCTTTCGTATTTACATAAGACTATCACTGGAGATGACGTAAACATTCGCCTGCCTAAAAACGCCATTTATCTTGACCATTTGGTCGGCTGTAAAGATTTCTTCTCGGGCGTGATCCCCAAAATCGACAACAAATTCATTCAGTGCGTGGCAATTGACGGAATGGCAATGGAATCCCAAACAGGTATCCTAAACGCATTAACAAAACTTTCCTGCTCTTGCCGTTGGAACACTCGTTTTATATTCTTAGATCAACACGTAGCCGTATCAGAGGTTAAAAAATACCAGAAAAAATGGAGACAAAAAGTCCGTGGAATGTTAGATCAAATCCTTGACCGAGCATCACGCAATGTAGATCAAGATGCTTTAGCCATGGAGGAAGACGCAAACGATTTTCTAGAAGAAATAAATTCAGGATTAGTTGGTGCTGGTTACTACACCTCTGTAGTAGTTCTCATGGATGATGACAAAAACAAGTTAGCCGATAATGCACGCAATATTGCAAAAGAAATTGAACGGCTCGGATTTACAGCAAGAATTGAAACCATCAATAACATGGAGGCTTATTTTGGCTCTCTGCCATGTAACGGAATTGCCAATATCCGCAGACCTCTAATCAACACTCTTAACCTGTCAGACCTTATTCCAACATCAAGCATATGGACAGGAGAGAAAAAATGTCCATGTCCTTTTTATCCTGAAAACTCACCTGCTCTCATGAATTGTGTTACTGACGGAAGTTCTCCTTTCCGTCTTAACATTCATGTGAGAGACGTAGGGCATACACTGATTATCGGCCCGACTGGTGCTGGCAAATCAACTCACTTAGCATTACTAGCCTCTCAGCTTAGACGCTATGCTGGCATGTCCATCTTTGCATTTGACAAGGGTATGTCAATGTTTGCATTGAATCAGGCTTGCAACGGCCTGCATTATGAGATCGGAGGAGAAGACTCAACTCTTCAGTTCTGTCCGCTTCAGTATCTCTCTACAGCCAAAGACAGGGCGTGGGCTTCTGATTGGATCGCCACCATCATGAAGCTTAACGGTCTTGAACCAACGCCAGAACAAAACATTGTCATTAAGCAGGCAATTGAATCAATGGCTGACAGCGGTGAAGTCTCTATCTCCAGCCTTGTAACAGCTATTCAGGACTATGAAATGAAGCAGATTATCGAGCAGTACGCTGGTAATTCTTCTGCCGTGGCCATGATTCTGGACGGTGATTTTGACAATCTGGCATTTAACAATTTCACCGTCTTTGAAATTGAAGAACTTATGAATCTTAACGATAAATGGAAGATTCCTGTCCTACTTTACCTGTTCAAGCGTATTGAAGACAGCTTACATGGTCAGCCAGCAGTCATCATACTCGATGAGGCTTGGCTCATGCTTGGTCATCCTGTTTTCAGAGAAAAGATTAGAGAATGGCTCAAGGTTCTCCGCAAAGCTAACTGTTCCGTCATCATGGCAACTCAGTCACTCAGTGACGCTGCAAATTCTGGAATTTTAGACGTTATCGCTGAATCCACTTCCACAAAGATTTATCTGCCTAACAGCACAGCTCGTGACGAACGTACCGCTGAAATGTACTACAGCTTAGGACTCAATAAGCGTCAGGTAGAAATCATTGCCAATGCCGTACCAAAGCATGACTACTATTACGTTTCAGCCAATGGAAGAAGACTCTACAGTTTGGCTCTTGAAAAACTGACACTTGCATTTGTTGCTGTTTCCGACAAGGAATCAGTAGCAAAGATTAAGGAGCTTAGAGCTGAATACGGTGAAGCTTGGACTCATGAATGGCTAAAACTTAAGAACATTGATATCAAAGATTATCAGTAATTTAAAGGCAGGATAAAATGACTCAGGAAAAGAAAACTGAAAACACCTCAAACAACAATCCGTACCTTAACGGCACTCGCACATGGAATGACTTCATCAGCGGACAGGTTGCTCAGCGGAAGATGTGGCAGGTTACAGCCCTCACCTCTCTTATGTGTGTAATGCTCTGCATTATGGGCGTAATCTACATTGGCTCACAATCCAAAATCACTCCTTACATTGTAGAAGTTGATTCACTTGGTAGAAGCCAGTTTATGGGCGTTATTCCCACCTATGAAAATATAGACCAGAGAGTTATCAATGTAATCCTCACTGATTTTATCAGTGATTATCGCACTGTATCTTCTGATGTTGATTTAGGCATCAAGTTTATAAATCGTTTGTTTGCCAAACTCGATCCAAGTGACACAGCCCATACCAAGATTGCGGAACAGTTCAGTAAAAAAAATCCAATAGAAGAAGGCAAATCCAAGACTGTTGACGTAAAAGTCACCGCCATTCTCCAAATATCCCCACAAAGCTATGCTATTGAATGGACGGAAACAACTCGTGACCGCTCACGTTCAGGAAAAATCACCGACATCGGCAAGTATAAATCCATCGTGACCGTGAAGAACACAGACACATCTAACATGTCATTCGAGCAACTCCAGAACAATCCTGTTGGACTTTACATTACCGATTTTTCACTCCAGAGATTAAACGAAAACAAATAAGGCAGTACCTAAATGAAATTAACCAAGAATTTACTCACTATAGCATTATTAAGTACTATCTCAGCTCCTGTATTAGCTGACGCTGAATATGACGCTTATACCTTTGAAATTGACGAACCGATCCTTTCAGACGCTGATTACAAGGCAATTGAAATGTCATCAAAGATAAATGACAGAACAATGCCTCTCACTGAAGGCTCAAACGGATACATTCAATACGTTTACGGTGTGCAGACTCCTCGTGTAGTCTGCTCTCCTATGAGGATCTGTGATGTTAAATTACAGGCTGGTGAAACTATCTTCTCATTACACGCTGGAGACACTACTCGTTGGACAATTGAGCCTGCCCTTGAAGGTGACGGAGCTTCCGAAGTAGAACACATCATTATCAAACCTCTTGATGCTGGAATCAGCACCAACATGGTTATCACCACTAACAGACGTGTGTACCACATTGACTTGTCATCCAGTAAATCCCAGAACATTCCACGTATTTCATTTGTTTACCCAGAAGAGAGCTTTGCAAAATTCAAGCTCCTTCAGGACAGAAAGAAACAGAATATAGCTCAAAACACAATTCCTGAAACAAACGAGTATTTGGGCAATCTCGATTTTGACTACGAAGTAACTGGCGATGATGTAGCTTGGAAACCTGTGAGAGTTTACAACGATGGAAAGAAGACCATTATTGAAATGCCATCAGCAATGAACAGTAATGAATCCCCTGCTCTTCTTGTTACTCGCTATAACAAGACAAGCAGGAACTCAGAACAGCTCGTAAATTACCGAGTTCAGAACAACCGTTACATTGTAGATGCCCTCTTCTATGAAGCAGAGCTTGTACTTGGCGTTGGCAGTGATCAGGATAAAGTTACCGTAAGGAGAAGCAAGTAATGAACAAGATTATTCCAGTTTTAATGATGGCTATTGGTTTAAGCAGCTTAACCGCCTGTGTGACTACAAAACATCAGGAAAACATCAATCTCATAGACTTAGCTTCTGACGGTTATTACAAGATTAATGAGGCTCTATCAGAAGACTCCGTTAAGATGATTGAAAAGAATTTCCCTCCAGCTCACACAAAATTCTTTAACAGAATTCCCACCAAACAGCTCCAGACTGACGTTTATGGTGCAAGCCTTGTTAAAAGCCTGCGTAAGAAAGGCTATGCCGTTTCTGCGGTGGCTGATGACGAATATAAGTACCTTCGCTATACCGTAAGTCAGCCGAACGCTGACACTTATCAGGTAGTGCTTAACATCGGTAGTGAACAGTTCTGCCGTTCTTACGTGAAGCACAAGAACAACTCTGTTGTCCCTCTCTCTTCATGGACTGTAAGGAGATAAGCTGATGGCTAATAAAGATGAAACTGAATCACCTAACGAGATCTCTGTTGATACCACAAGAATGTCGGTAGCTCCAAAAATTATTGTGGTAGCTATTCTATCGGCTTTTGCCCTTGTTGTCGTGTATTCGCTGGCTTCAAAGAATCAGCCACAGGAAGATGAGGTAAAAGAACAGCCAAAACAGGAAATTACAGGGACAAATAACGATGAGTTTGTTAACTCTTTTACAGCAAAGGCTGACTATTCTGAGCCTGTTCATTTTGAAATTCCTACACGTAAAGACGAGGAATTTGTTCCTGAAAGTGATAAGCCAAGAGAAATGACTCCTGAAGAAATAAAGGAACGTATTCAAAACAGACCTAAAGAGCTGGAACTTAAGGCTGATTTACCGCCTAACACAGCACAGCCTGATCCGAGATTTGAGGAATACAAGCAGTTACGTAAGCAACAGTTCATGCAAGCCCTCACCTCTCAGCCAAGAAATTCAAGCTTTAATGGTAGTAATAGCAAATCTTCGACCGTCATTCACGGAAGCGACCAGTCATCACTCCAGCGACCATCAAGTGATGCTAGTTACCAAGAAAAAATGAACTACTACAATCAGAGAAAGGCAGAACTTCAAAGACTAAAGGGATCTGGATCTAACTACTCTGAAAAGCTTGCTCTCGCCAAGCAACTTATGGCTGAAAGTACAGGTAACAGTAATAGCAATGCTGGTAATTCGTCATCCACTGACTTTTCAGCGGATAATAACTCCAGCAAAGAACCTAGAAACTGGCAACTAAATTCCACACTGGAAGCTCCAAAGGCTCTTACAGTAAATACAGGCTTTGTAATTCCAGCAACTCTTATTACAGGCGTAAATTCAGACCTCCCTGGGCATCTCATAGGACAGGTGAGCCAAAACGTGTATGACACCGCAACAGGTCAGCACCTACTCATTCCGCAGGGCACAAAGCTTTTTGGGATTTATAACTCTGGGATTATGTTCGGACAAGAACGTGTAATGGTGGCGTGGAATCGCCTTGTTTACCCAGACGGCAGAACACTTGACCTTGGTCAGATGGCAGGCTCTGATATGGGAGGTTACAGCGGATTTACCGATCAGGTTAATAACCACTACTGGAAGCTCTTCAAGTCTGCGTTTCTTCTCTCAATGGTTACAGCTTCTGTCACCTACACCGACAACAAGTATGTCAATGACAAAGATACTACATCAGCTTCTTCAGCCATGGCTGAAGCTCTCGGTAATGAATTAGGCTCTGTTACTACCGAGCTTATTCGCAAGCACATGAATGTAGCTCCGACAATCGAGATTCGTTCTGGTTACAGATTCAATGTAATAGTGAATAAGGACATCAGTTTCAACGCACCGTACAAACACTAAGAATTAACGAGGATAAAACCATGAAAAAGATACTAACTGCATCAATTATAAGTGCCTTACTGGCAATTTCCGCTCCTGCTTATTCCAGCGGTTTCCCAACAATTGACGTTGCTCAGGTAACTCAGCAACTTATGAATTATCTCCAGATGATTGATGATTTTGAAGTTCAACTTAACCAGCAACTTAACCAGATTGAACACCTTCAGCAGATTGAAGTCCCGGGAATGGCTGAATATAAACGTCTGCAAGAACTTATTATGGCCTACCAAGAAACAGCTAATCGTTATAATGATATAGCCAAAAAATACAACAGTTTATCCAAGTTCCTTCAGCAATTTGAAGACGTTGATTTTGTACTAAAAAACAGTTGTTCCAATGGTTATCAATGTTCAGAAGAAGACATAAGATCTCTTAACACCAAAAGAATTGAACTCATTAAAAACATGAATAGTGTCATCAATGATAATTGGGAAAATACTCAAAAAGAAAAAAAAGCAATAGAAAAAGATCTTGAAACATTCAAAGAAACATCAGCCAAGTCTGCAAAAACTCAAGGCGAAATTGACCAGAAAATGATATCTCTTCTTGTTCTTCTCAACAAGCAAATAGCTGAAATGAGACAAGCTCAGGCCAACAGAAATGAAACTGATGCAACACTTGAAAAATACCGCTCAGACAGAATAAATCAACAAGAACTGAGAAATATCGGAGAAAATCATGATTAGAAAAATCAAAATACTAATCACCGTACTGTTCCCAGCACTTGCACTATTTGCTTTCAGTGCACAGCCTTGTTTTGCTGAAGGAACCCAAATCGCTAATAAAAATGCAGTTACAAAAAAAACAAACACTACAATGTTGGATGAAATCTTAAAATCGACTAGAGACAACAGTATAAAAATATCAACAGAACTGGTCAAACACGCCAAAAATTTGCTTATAGCTCTAGCTTGTATTTCTTTCTCATTCTTTGCAATTAAACATGTTTTTGACGGTGCTAACTTCAACACACTCTTTGCTGAGATGGTGAAGTTCATCATGGGGATCGGATTTTTTATGTATATGCTAAATCTCGGGCCAACAGCAATCATCAAAATAGTTGAAGATTTCGTATCCATAATATCCATAAATGTTTCATCCAAACATAACCTTTTCACAAACGAAAATACCACAGCAATAAATCTTGTAAGCACAATCTATTCTCAAGGATGGGACATGCTTACAGCAATAGCAAGAAGAGGCAAGCCAGAAGGTTCTTCATTTGACATTATCTTTGCTGATACAAGTATGGCAGACATGTTCCAGTACTATGTATCTCTTGTTCTTGGCGGAGTTATCATGATTGTTTTTACCTTTATATCAGTAAACTACTTGCTAACACTTTCTAAGGCATACATCACTGCATGCTGTGCCATTCTTGCTGTTGGCTTTGGAGGACTAACTTGGACAAATTCATGGGCGATAAATTACTGTAAGCAACTTATCAAAATAGGTTTTGAGCTCATGACGTTTGTTTTTGTTGTCAAGTTATTACTAATAGCCATGGATTATCCAATTTCTGCAATCAAAACAATTCCAAATGTACCTATTTCTTTCTTGGTTATGGGTATAGCTATGTCTTTGCTCACTTTAATTCTTTCCAACTCACTACCTAAATCCGTATCTGCAATGATTGAAGGAGGAGCAACAGGCAGTTTTGATATGTCTGCTGTATCTCAAATTAAATTAAGTCACGAAATAGGTAAAGCTGTAAACGAAGCATTAACAAAAGAAAGATCCTTACCATTTTCAGGGAATAAAACAAAGGATAGAATTAACCAAATTCAAGGAAGACAAGGAGACATGAACCTTTCTAGACCTCAGCAAAACCAAACACAGCAAAGCAAAATTTCAGGACAACAACCAAATAACCAACCACAACCAAATAACCAACAACAAAGGAATCACGCATGAAAAAAATATTAACCATCACAATATTAAGTATTATCTCAACATCGGCTTTAGCTAACACTTACGTTGATGAAAACAAACTGAATTCAGCAATGAATGACCTCAACAACAAAGTGAACAGCAACGAATATTCTATTTCTGATAATGGAATGAATATTGATGACGTTCTGTCACAGATTGATCAATCAAAAGTACGTAACAGCAACTACTCCATGCCTGATACCAGTTCAGACTATGATGCTGAATGTGCTATCTGGCTGTGCCTACCTACCAAATTTCGAGCCTCAGAATGTGCCAAAGCACATAAAGC
>NZ_JNKD01000029.1:0-37475 GCF_000701925.1 Ruminobacter sp. RM87
GCCAACGGCATGAAAATGCCTTATGATTCTGATAACAAGCTGCTGGCAAATCTGGATTCCATCGAACAGACGGTATTCAGGGAAGGTTGTTATTACACTCCCGTAACCGGTGTTCAGAGAAGAATAATGGAAGCATTGAACATCCCTAAGCCTTCTACGGAAATATTTGGAAAGCTCTCAAAAGAAGAAGAGGAAACAGACGAAGACGACAACATACAGTCTTTTGACGAATTGGATATTATCCTGAGTGAAATAGAGAAATAATAAGACCGAACCTCATGTTATTTGAAATTCGGTCTTATGACGCCTAAACATATGAATTGCAACAAAGTTTAGGTTTTCAAAATATTAAGTTAGTTACTTAACCGAAATCAGATTACTTAACTAAACAGGTTTCGAGACTCCAAACCTGATCTACGTAATCCTGGATTGAACGGTCAGAGTTGAACTTACCCATGGTGATTGAGTTAAGAATTGCAGACTTAGCCCAACCCTTCTTGTTGGCATACATCTTTTCGAGACGTGCATGAGCGTCTGAGTAAGATCTGAAGTCAGCAAGAGCGAGGTAAGTATCACCGCCTTCAAGTAAAGCACGCTTGATGCCGGCTAATTCACCAGGGAATCCTGGAGTGAAGTAGTCGCTGTCTAACCAGTCAAGAGCCTTCTTGATTTCGTGATCTCTGTTGTAGTAATCCCATGGATTGTAGCCGTTAGCCTTAACAGACTTAACTTCATCAACTGAGAGACCGAAAATAGCGTTGTTTTCTTCACCTGCTTCTTCAACGATTTCGATGTTAGCGCCGTCCATGGTACCAAGAGTAATAGCACCATTCATGGCGAGCTTCATGTTACCGGTACCGGAAGCTTCGTAACCTGCAGTAGAAATCTGCTGTGAAACATCAGCTGCAGGGATTAACTTTTCAGCTAAAGATACACGGTAGTTAGGCATGAATACAACCTTGATCTTGCCCTTGATGCGAGCATCGTTGTTAATGCGTTCGCCAACCTTGTTGATAGCGTAGATGATGTCCTTAGCCATCTTGTAGCCAGGAGCAGCCTTAGAACCGAAAATGAATACGTGTGGAGTCATTTCGAGATCTGGGTTTTCAAGTACACGACGGTATAAAGCGAGGATGTACAGTAAGTTTAACTGCTGACGCTTGTACTCGTGTAAACGCTTGATCTGAATGTCGAATAAGGCATTAGGATCAACTTCGATGCCGGTTTCAGCCTTGATTACGGCAGCAAGCTTAACCTTGTTAGCGTGCTTGATAGCCATGAACTTCTTCTGGAAGTCAGCGTTATCGGCATACTTCTTGAGATCCTTTAACTTGTCAAGCTTGGTTACCCATTCATCTGAACCTAAGGTTTCAGTGTAGAGCTTAGCAAGTTCAGGGTTACATGAAAGCATCCAGCGACGTGGAGTTACACCGTTGGTTACGTTGCAGAACTTGTCGTTCCAGATCTGAGCGTATTCAGGGAATAAGTCTTCCTTAACGAGCTTAGAGTGGATTGCGGCAACACCGTTAACCTTGTGTGAACCAACTACGCAGAGGTTGCCCATGCGAACCATACGGGTTGAACCTTCTTCAATGAGAGAAAGCTTAGCCTTGATGAAATCATTGCCTGGGAATACGCGTTCACATTCGCCTTCGAGGAAGCGACGGTTGATTTCATAGATGATTTCGAGGTGACGTGGCAATACTCTTTCGAAGATGTATACAGGCCACTTTTCGAGAGCTTCCGGTAATAAGGTGTGGTTGGTGTATGAGAATACCTTGTAGCAGATATTCCATGCTTCTTCCCAGCCTAAACCTTCTTCATCCACGAAAATTCTCATTAATTCTGGGATTGCGATGGTTGGGTGAGTATCGTTCAGCTGAACGGCAATCTTGTTAGCGAATTCAGAGTAGTCAACCTTACCGCTTGCAAGAGTGTGAGCACGCTTGTAACGTCTTAAGATATCCTTTAATGAACATGCAGAGAAGAAGTACTGCTGAACTAAACGAAGGATCTTACCGGCTTCGGTAGAATCGTTTGGATATAAAACCTTGGAAATGGTTTCTGCTCTTGCCTTTTCAGCCTGAGCGTCAACGTAACCGCCTGCATTGAATACGTCCCAGTCGAATGATTCCGGAGCCTTTGATTCCCACAGACGTAAAATGTTTACTGTAGTACCGTTGTAACCTACTACAGGGATATCCCAAGGCACACCTTTAATCTTCTGAGCTGGGTGCCATACTTTCTTGAGAGAACCATCTTTTTCAGAGTAGATAGTTTCAACATAACCGCCTAAGGCAACTTCCTGAATTGATTCTGGACGGCAGATTTCCCATGGATTGCCGTATTCACGCCATGAATCAGGACGTTCGATCTGACGGCCGTTGTGGATTTCCTGACGGAAAAGACCGTTTTCGTAATGAATACCGTAACCTAAAGCAGGAAGGTTTAAAGTAGCGAGTGAGTCGATAAAGCAAGCAGCTAAACGACCTAAACCACCGTTACCCAGTGCCATATCAGGTTCTTCTTCGCATAAATCGGTAAGATTGATGCCGAGATCCTTTAAAGCATCTGAACATACGTTGAATAAGTGAAGGTTGTGAAGGTTGTTAGCAGTTAAACGGCCCATCAAGAATTCAGCTGAGAGGTAGTGTACAGCTCTGGTATCTTTGTTTGCGTGGGTCTGCTGAGTCTGAGTAAGACGTTCGTAAACCAGTTCGTTAACAGCTGCACAGGTAGCCTTCCACCATGACTGTTTAGTAGCCTTGTTTTCGCTGGTGCCAAGGGTAGAGTGAAGGTGATGAACAATCTTAGCCTTAAAATCTTCCTTGGTATAATTCAAAGATGCTGAATCAAATGATGATGCAGATGCAGCGTTTGCTGCCTTTTTATTTGCCATAAATTACTATTCCTATTCTACTCGAAATTAACCGAGCTCCAATTTACATCTATAAGATATAAGAAATCACGACCATATCGTATAAATATAACCACGATATGTATGTTAGCTAATGAATGACTAGCATTTTTTGATCTAAATCAATTTTAGTATAAATATGTGGATTATGTATCAAAATTTTTAAAAAGAAAATGTTTTCAAACTCATTTTTTCCATTCGCAATTTTCAAACTTTTTTAACAATTAAAATAACGTGATTTACATCACATTTTTGATTTACCCCACCCGATCAACCGAATCAGACCATAATATTTCACTTCTTCCGTCGTGAACCGAACCGTCATAACGGCTCAGAATGAGGTCATTATAGTATCCTCATTAATGAGCGGTATCGTATTGTGCGCAAAAGTGACACTCAGTGTACAATTCCGGGATCGTAAATTCAGAAACGGTTCACCTCTTCCTTATTATTGAAGATTCCTAAAAAAAAGACGCGGTTCAGACTGATGAACCGCGTCTTATCCTGTTTAACAGGCGGAATGTCCGCCCTTTCTAAAATTATACGCCTGCTTTTGCAAGAGCAGCTGAAACGATTTCCTGAGCTTCCTTCTGGATCTGCTTTAAGTGTTCTTCACTCTTGAAGCTTTCCATGTAGATCTTGTAGATTGATTCAGTACCGCTTGGTCTGGCAGCAAACCAGCCGTTTTCGGTTACAACCTTTAAGCCGCCGATGGCTGCACCGTTGCCGGGAGCTGCAGTCAGCTTGGCAATGATTGGTTCACCTGCGAGAGTTGAAGCTTCAACCAGAGCAGGATCAAGCTTTGAAAGCACTGCCTTCTGCTGAGTATTGGCAGGAGCGTCAACACGGTTGTAGATAGGATCGCCGTACTTGGCCTTGATTTCGTTGTAGAGGGTCTGAGGATCCTTACCGGTTACGGCAAGAATTTCAGCAGCCAGGAGACACATGATGATACCGTCCTTGTCGGTAGTCCATACCTTGCCGTTCTTACGGAGGAATGATGCGCCTGCAGATTCTTCACCGCCGAAACCGTAGGTACCGGTATAAAGACCGTCCACGAACCACTTGAATCCTACCGGAACTTCCTTAAGATCGCGACCAATGCCCTTAACAACTCTGTCGATGATTGAAGAAGAAACCAGAGTCTTGCCTACAGCGGCATCCTTGCTCCAGCCTTCACGGTGAGTGAAGAGGTACTGGATGGCTACGGCGAGGTAGTGGTTAGGATTCATCAGACCGCTCTTGCATACGATACCGTGTCTGTCGTAGTCAGGGTCATTGGCAACGGCAATGTCGAAACGATCCTTGTGGCTGATTAAGCTTGCCATTGCGTACGGGCTTGAGCAGTCCATACGAATCTTGCCGTCACGGTCAAGAGTCATGAAGCTGAAAGTAGGATCAACCTTATAGTTTACAACTTCGATATTGAGACCGTAGGTCTTTGCGATAACGTCCCAGTAATAAACGCCTGAACCGCCTAACGGATCAACACCGATCTTGATACCGGCCTTCTTGATGGCTTCGATATCGATAATGTTGATGAGATCGTCAACATATGGCTGTCTCATGTCAACCTGCTGAACATTGTCCAGGGTAAGAGCCTTCTGGAAGTCAACTCTCTTTACTTCCTTAAGACCGTTTTCCAGAATTTCGTTGGCGCGGTTTTCAACCCACTTGGTAATGGTGGTGTCGGCAGGACCGCCGTTGGTAGGGTTGTACTTAAAACCGCCGTCGGTTGGAGGATTGTGTGAAGGAGTGATTACGATACCGTCTGCGAGATCAGAGGTTCTGCCTTCATTATAGGTAAGGATGCTGTGAGAAACTACAGGAGTCGGAGTATATCCGAAGTCCTTTTCAAGTCTTACCTGACAGCCGTTTGCTGCCAGAACTTCAACTGCGGTGATAAGAGCAGCTTCAGATAAAGCATGGGTATCCATACCTACGAAAATAGGACCGGTCACACCTTCCCTGTTACGGTATTCAACAATAGCCTGGCTGATTGCAAGGATATGTGATTCAGTAAAAGCAGAAGTTAAAGAACTGCCACGGTGACCTGAAGTACCGAAAGCTACTCTCTGTTCAGGCTTGCTCATGTCAGGCTTGTTAGCATAGTATGATGCCATTAAACGAGGGATGTTAGTAAGATCTTCCAGTCTGGCTGGTTTACCGGCGTTTGGATTCAGTGCCATATCAAATCCTTAAATAAAAATTTCAGAACTTATATAAACTTATATATAAAATACTATCCGGCAGTTACCTTAAAATGCGAAATATCGGAAACAAACGCAAGATATGTTCTTTATCTGTTCCTGATTACGCCATTATATGATTAAAAAATATCAATATAATTAAACATTTACTGCCGAAACCTTAACTTATGCCGTGAAAATATTTTCACCACGCTAAATTAAAGTCACTCTATAATCGTGCAATATATCACATTTTAGGCGAAATATAAAAATTTTATTTCCGGGGATCGTAAAAAACATCTCCGCTGCACTCAGGCAGGACAATAAAAAAGAAGATCATGCCTCTGCATGATCTTCTTTTTGAATGTTTTCTCCAAAGCCTTCCTCTGTCAGCTCACCTGAACTGATTCCGGCAGAACCTGATGTCTGTTATTCATCACCTTTGGCTTTGTTTTCCCAGTAGTTCTGTTCACGGGCATGCGCTTCTTCACGTTCAGCGGAAAGCTTTACCGGTGCCCCCTCGTCTTCCGTAATGAAGTCTCCGGCCGCCTTCGGATAAAGTCTGGCCGCACATTCCTCAAAACAGATCTGCGCCCCTACTCCCACATGATCGGTAAGAACCAGCATGTCTTCCTCTATGGCATCGTCAGACTCCGCGGCATTGGGTTCAGCCACGTCCATTCTGCTGATGTCAACAAGATCATGGATAAACTCGTTAAGATCCTTGCTCAGATGGTTCAGCTGCTTCTGGGTTACGGAGAGTCCCGGCATGAAAGTGCATGCCAGATCCCTTATGTATGCCATTCTGGTTTCAATCTTTTCGTCATCATCCGGAACCAGAACATGGAAGCCTTCACCGCCAAGAAGCTCTTCAAGAGTCTCGGATGCCAGGGTATTTAAAGAGTTGAACAGACTGCCGTCAATTGACATGTCACTGAACACGAACTGCTCCAGAACCTTTTTGAAATTTCCGCTTTTAGAAGTGTTCTTAAGATTTCCGCCGCCGCAGATGAATCCTAAAATAAAGCCGTAAACCTCTGCAGGGCTGACCGGATGACCTGATTTATCAAGATCATTCTTCAAAGCCACATAATCATACTTGGCTGTCATGCCGTAGCTTCCTCCATATAGACAACAATACCTGTAAAACCGCACCGGAATATCCGCCGAAAAAAACATTCCTGCAGTCCGCAGGCTGCCGGGACTTTCCGATACCGTCTTTAATCAGAAAAACACCGGGTATCTTATCACAATTTGACATTATCCTGAGTTTTTTCGTGACCTGCAGAGGAAAGATTTCCGGAAATCGACACCGTCACGGAGCCTGACAAAGAAAATCAGTAAACCTTCCGCCTCACGGGAAAGTCAGAGCCGGTCCATTCTCCTGACAGTCATTCAAAGGAACACGTCAGATAATTCAGGTTCCTGAAATTTCTTAAAGAAAACCTGCCGTCCTCTGCCTAATTAAGCAGAAACTGTTTAAAATGATTTTTCTAAATTATTGCGAATCATCTCACAAAAAAGTATAATGTCGGTGTCGCGTAAACCGCAGGATCTTTAACCAAACAATAGAGTCAGATACATATGCATCCAATGTTGAACATTGCAGTTCGTGCTGCACGTGCCGCAGGTAACGTTATATCATTAAACTTTGAAGATCATCAGAACGTTTCAGCTGAAGAAAAGAACAAGAACGATCTGGTAACCAATATTGACCGCGAATGCGAAAAGGTTATTAAGGAAGTTTTATTAAAGAGCTACCCTAAACACTGCGTTAAGGGTGAAGAATTCGGCACCGAAGGCAACCCTGAATCAGATCACGTTTGGATCATTGACCCTATTGACGGTACCACCAACTTTGTAAAGGGTATTCCTCATGTTGCAGTATCAATCGGTCTGCGCATCAAGGACGTTACCACAGTTGCCGTGGTTTTTGATCCAATCAGAAATGAATTGTTCACCGCTTCAAAAGGCGACGGCGCACAGCTCAACGGCCGCCGTATCCGTACCGCTCAGGCAAAGACCCTTGACGGTACCATCATTGCAACCTCATTCCCTCACCGCAACCGCAACTATCTGGTTTCATACAAGCAGATGCTGTCAAACGTATTCAACAAGTGTGCCGACATCAGAAGAGCCGGTACCGCCAGCCTTGACCTTGCCTATGTGGCAGCCGGTCGTCTTGACGGTTACTTTGAATTATGTCTGAAGCCTTGGGACTTCTGCGCAGGCGAACTTATCTGCCGTGAAGCGGGTGCCATTGTTACCGATTTCTGCGGTGGCGAAAACATCTACAACTCAGGCAACATTGTCTGCGGTAATCCGCGCATCGTTCAGGCTCTTCTCAAGGAAATCATGCCTGTAGCCGAAAAGCAGAACATCAAGTAACATACAATCAGATTATATAAAATATATACAAAGTCTAATGATTTATTCATACTGTATATAAAACTAATTATTCGATATTTTTTATATAAAAGTTCGGTATCTATCATGCCGAACTTTTTGTTTATCTTTTTTTGAACTTCGTCAAATTTCTGCTAAAAAATTCCTGTCATTTGTGAACAGTTATCCATATTTCTGTCTTTTTCAAATTCCTCTGCAAACGTTACCACACAATAAACAGACCGATACAGCTGTTAAATTTTATGCGTTTCATTGTAAATCCTGTGTGAAGACAAAAAGTTAAAACGTGATCGTCTTAAAATTTCTGAAAACGTTTTATGCTATCATTCTCTATACAATAATTATAAAAAAACATTAAAAACACTTAATATAAAAAGTGAAGAAATCAACATAAAAACAAAACATAAGGAATGTCAACATTCCATGCATGAAAAATAATTACCCAATTCAGAAGGAAAATGGATAATGAACTTTAAAAATTCTAACAAGCTTAAAATGCTGGCCCTTGCTATTTCAACCATGGTAACCGCCATGTCAGCCTCCAGTGCCAATGCCGAGTCCTACGAACAGGAAATGGTTATCGTTCACCCGTTCCAGTGGACCTACAACAACATTGCCAGGGAATGTACTGAATATCTCGGGCCGGGCGGTTTTGACGGGGTGCAGATTTCCCAGCCTGCAGAACACATAAACCGCAACGACGTATGGTGGGCAATCTATCAGCCAGTCAACTTTTACAACTACACAACCATGGAAGGTAATGAATCCGAGCTCAGAGCCATGATCAAGGCCTGTAACGATGCCGGAGTGAAGGTTTTTGCCGACGCTGTTCTCAACCAGAGAGGTGGCGGTTCAGGCACCGGTATCGGCGGCAGCTACTACACGGAATACAGCTATGCCGACGGCTTTGATTCAAGCGACTTCCATACCGGATGTGCCATTACCACCTACGCCGACGCAGGACAGGTACGTTACTGTGCTCTCAACGGCCTTCCTGACCACGCTACCGACAGAGATTCAACCCAGACCAAAATCGCCTACTACCTGGCTAATCTGATGAATATGGGAATCAACGGTTTCCGCATCGATGCCGCCAAGCACATGGGATACACCGACATTGAGTCCATACTTGCCAAGACTGCCAATATCACCGGCAAGCGCCCTCCTGCATACCTTGAGGTTATAGGAGCAGACGGCGAAGCAGCGGACATTCAGCCGGAGAAATACACCTATATAAACAATGCCGTGGTGACCGACTTCGATTACGTAAGACAGATTGCCTCCGCTTTCGGTGACGGCAATTACGGCGAAGCGCTCAGTCTGTCCACCTATCTCGGAAGCAATGCCGAAGTATTCGTAAACAATCACGACAATGAAGCCGGTCGATGTTCTGCGGGAACCTGCTCCATGGGCACTCAGAACAACGTGAACTACCATCTGGCACAGTCATGGATGTCCGTATGGCCTGTAGGTACCGTAAGACAGGTTTATTCCGGTTACTCCTTCACCTATCACGACCAGGGCGGTCCTTTAAGCGCCGCACGCTGTGAAGGCGGCTGGCTGTGTCAGCACCGTGTACCGTACGTGCTCAATGCTCCTAGATTTGCCAGAGCCACCAGAGGCGAAGCCGTAACCTCACAGGGGTATGATGACGGCGTACTCTGGTTCAACCGCGGTGCCAAGGGCTTCTACGCCATGAACACCTCATCTTCTTCCGTAACCCGTACCTTCAACGTCTCAATGTCTGACGGTACCTACTGTGATATTCTCGGAACCTACGATCCTAAGAACACACCTTGCGGATCCGACGTTTCCGTAACCTCAGGCACCGTTACCCTGACCATTCCTGCAAAGTCCGCCATGGCCATCTGCAGCGACGAACAGTGGTGTGGCAAGGTTCCTGATCCGTGCGATTCCAACCCTACCGGCACCGAATGCCTCTGCAAGAATGAAACCACTGACGTTAACGGCTACTGTCTATCTTACTGTCAGGCGAATTCATCAGATGAATACTGCTACTGTCAGCTGAATCCTGATGCTTCCGAATGTCTCAGCGGCACTCAGAACACCAGAATAAATCTCTGCTATGCCGGCACCTCTAACTCATGGGTTCTTGAAAAGATGAAGTATGACGTCAGAACCGGTTACTGGAACCTCAACGTAAGTCTTGACGGTTCAGCAAACCAGCGCTTCAAGGTTGCCGAACACTGCTCATGGGGCGGTACCGTATACGGTTCATCAGGCAATCAGGGACAGCTTGCCGTAAATACCTCAACCACCGGTGACGAATATACCTCACTTACCGGAAACTATGCTCTGAGAATCAGAGATTCAGACATGACCTATGTTATGGACAAGCTGGACAATACCGCACCTGTAGCAGCCTTCACCTACGAAGCTGACAAGCTTTCAGTATCCCTGACCGATGCTTCAACCGATGCGGAAAATGATGCTCTGACCCACTACTGGAATTTCGGCAACGGCACCTCATCAACTGAAAAGAATCCTTCAGTAACCTACGATGAAGCCGGTACCTATGTAATCGCTCTTACCGTAACCGACGCCAAGGGCGCTGCAAGTCGCACCGTATCACAGTCAGTTACCGTTAACGACAGAACCGTAATCGACCAGACCAGGGGAAGTCTCTGCTATGCAGGTACCTCAAACAGCTGGACATTTGACCAGATGACCTACAACGAATCAACCGGCTACTGGACAGTCACCGTAAATCTTGACGGTTCAGCCAGCCAGAGATTCAAGGTTGTGGACGGCTGTTCATGGAGCGGAAGCACCATTTACGGTTCATCAGGAGTTGCCGGACAGCTCACCGTAAACACTTCCACCACAGGTGACGAATATACTTCTCTCTCAGGTATCTATACCTTAAAGGTAAAAGATGCTGACATGAGCTACTCATTCGAAAACGCACAGTAACAGGAGGTTATAAAAGTTTTCCGGTCAAACCACCTGACCGGAAAACGTCGGACACTGATTATCTTTTATCGGAAAATCAGTGTCCTGAACATAAGTATCCGGATATGCCGAATCACCGGCATTTATTCTTCAGTTCAGGTCATTCCGAATAATCTGGAATTCTCATAAAATCCCGTCCGCGACAGTCTTTTCATGCGGTTTTCCGTAATCAGCGTTCACTGATTCTTAAGACTTTAATAACTTTTAACGGAAGTTTTCCGGTTGAATTCCGGCTGTTGTCCGTTTCCGCAGAATCCCGCAGAAACTGAAAGCTCATAATATGGAAAAAGCGGGCAGTCGCCCGCTTTCTCCCTGCATAAACAGCATCACTTACCGGAATTTTCAGCAAAATCCTCAGGATAACGCTTATTGTCTGAAGTCCTGTCACGTTCTTTCAGATAGCTGATTTTTTTCTGAATATACTGCTCATAACCGCGGTCGTTGGGCACGTACCATTCCATGTGTCTTATTTCAGGAGGAAGGAAACACTCCCCGGCGGCATATGCTCCCGGTTCGTCATGCGCATACCGGTATCCCTGATGATATCCGAGATTTTCCATAAGTTTGGTCGGAGCATTTCTCAGATAAATCGGAACATCGTAATCAGGATTTTCCTTCACGAATTTCAGCACGCTGTTCCATGCGGTATACAGAGCATTGCTTTTCGGAGCCACCGCACAGTACACGGCAGCTTCGGCTATGGCCCTTTCACCTTCGGCCCTGCCCACTCTTTCGTAGCAGTCCCAGGCGGAAAGAACTATGCCCATGGCGTGAGGATCCGCACTGCCGATGTCCTCTGAAGCAATTGCAACCAGTCGTCTGGCCACATACAGAGGGTCTCCGCCGCCTGCCACGATTCTGGCAAACCAGTAAAGTGCGGCCTGCGGGCTTGAACCTCTTACCGATTTATGAAAGGCACTGATTAAATCGTAGTAGTCATCACCTTTCTTATCATATCTTGAAATCTTCTCACTGCCGATTGAAGAGAGAATCCTCATGGTTATGACCTTCTGATTCTCCTTGTCAGGAACTGCCGAACCGGCGGCAATTTCAAGAATGTTGAGAGCACGTCTCGCGTCACCGCCGGACATTACGGCAATGGCATCCAGTGCCCCCTGCTCAAAAACCACGTTGTCGTTCTTAAGTCCTGCCGGACTTAAAACCGCCCTCATGATGATCTTTTCGATATCGCCTTTGGAAAGAGACCTGAGCACGTAAACCCTGGCTCTTGAAAGAATGGCGCTGTTAAGCTCAAAGGACGGATTTTCAGTTGTGGCGCCGATAAAGATAATCGTGCCGTTCTCGATGAACGGCAGGAAGGCGTCCTGCTGTGATTTATTGAAACGGTGCACCTCATCCACAAACAGAACGGTTCTGTAGCCGTTGGAAAGATTATGCTCAGCCTTTTCAATGGCGGCACGAATCTCCTTCACGCCGGAGGTTACCGCACTCAGACGTTCCACCCTGGCGTTGACAGCCCCCGCGAATATTTCCGCAAGCGTGGTTTTACCGACACCCGGAGGTCCCCACAGAATCATGGATGAACAGCGGCCGGCGGCCAGATCTCTTCTGAGAATGCTGTCAACTCCAAGAATATCATCCTGTCCTATGAAATCCTCAATGGTACGGGGACGCATTCTGGCGGCCAGCGGTTCATGTTCTTCCCTGAATCTGCTGCCCTTTGCTCTGGCGTCCTCTTCAAAGAGATCACTTTGACCGTTGATCATCTACGGTTACTCCTTCCGGAATGGCGTATTTGAAATCAGACGGCGTAAGTTCGGAATCCTTAATCGGAGTGAAATTGTAGATACTGTATTTACCGTCGTTTTCCACAAATCTCAGTTCCTTAAGCCCGTTGTCCTGCCCGAAGCTCAGAGACATTGATTTCACGTTTGCATTCTGATTCTTCGGCATCACGGTGAAGCTGTCCATTGATCCGCGGGTCACACTGTATTCATTCCAGAGTGATTCATCGTCTGAAATGACCAGCATCAGAGGAGATCTGTCAAGCTGCTGACGGAAACTGTAGATGGTTACCTGTTCCAGCATTTCGTCATAGCTGTAAACATCGCTTCCGTCCGCCACAATGGTGCTTGCATCCGGTTCCACGGTATCCATTCTGAAATAATTAGGTCTCAGGAGAAAAAGCTGGCCGCTCTGTTCCTGCAGCACCTTGTTGTCGGCAGAAAAAACGGTCTGCGCAAAGTTGACGCTTAATGATTTTTTCTCAAAAATCATCTTATGAAGAACTTCTCTGTCACCTGCGACAGCTTCTGAAGTCAGCCCCAGTACCAGAGCCGCACCCAGAATATATTTTAAGTGTTTAACCATATTCATCAATCCTGATTTACAGATGCCAATATGATAAAAATTTTTTGAGCCCGTTGCAATTGTTTTAACAGCAGGTTCAGACGAAGACGAAACAACCGCACGCAGTGATATAGACCGCTTGTCCATGCCGAAAGTTCACAATATACATGCACTCATGCATGTATATCCGACATCTGTACATATTTAAACCGCACTGCCGTACAGGACGAAGAAGGTTAAGATCCCTGCATTTGCCGCTCCTGCAAAAAAGCCCCGCAACTGCGGGGCTCTGTAGGATATATCGGATAATCGTTTACGGTCCGTTAGAAATCAACAAGGATTTCTCTGATACCGGTCTTGCCTATAGGTGCGGAAATAATGCCGTTTTCCTCCAGTCTGTCGGCGATGCGGCTGGCACGGTTGTAACCTATGGCGAAATGACGCTGAATAACCGATACGCTGAAGTTCTTGTTGGCTCTCTTGAGTTCACCGCAGAATTCAACGACACTGTCATACATGGCATTATCGCTTGCTGATGAAGAAGATGAAGCGGAACCGACGGAACCGGCGGCACCGGACATGTCTTCTTCCTCGCCGTAGTTGCTGATCATGTCGACATACTCAGGCTTGCCGCGCGCACGCCATGCATCGGCAAACGCGTTTACCTCCTCATCGGAGATGAAGGCGCCGTGAGCACGCTTGGTAACGTTGGTACCGTCATTGAACTTAATCAGCATGTCACCGCGGCCGAGAAGTGATTCAGCACCGATTTCATCAATGATGATGCGTGATTCCATTGATGACTTAACCTTGAAGGAAATCTGGCTTGGGAAGTTACTCTTGATGATACCGGTAATAACTTCCTTTCTAGGAGACTGTGTGGCAAGGATAAGATGGATACCGCAGGCTCTCGCCTTCTGAGCCAGACGGGCAACCAGACTTTCAAGCTCACCTCTCTGCTTTGCCTTCTGCATAATCAGGTCGGCGAATTCATCGATAACGATGAGGATGTAAGGCAGAGGCTTAAGTGCCGGAGCTTCCATGTCCATGCTGTCTGAAGGCTTCCAGGTAGGGTCCTTCAGAACCACGCCCCTGGCGATGTTGCTGCGGATGATTTCATTGTAGTTGTCAATGGCGCGCACACCGATTCTTTCAAGAAGCATGTAACGGTGATCCATTTCGTCACAGGCCCACTTCAGCACGCCCATAACCTTGGACATGTCGGTAATGATAGGAGTGAGCAGATGCGGAATGTCACGGTATACGGAAAATTCCAGAATCTTAGGGTCAACCATGATAAGTCTGAGCTTATCCGGGGTAAGCTTCATCAACAGGGAAACCAGCATGGTGTTGATACCTACTGACTTACCTGAACCTGTTGTACCCGCAACCAGAAGATGCGGAGCCTTGGTCAGATCGTAAAGCACAGGATTGCCTTCAACGTCCTTGCCGAGACATACGGTAAGATTACCCTTGGCTTTTCTGAACACTTCTGATTCAAGAAGTTCTCTCATGTTTACGGTGTGACGATCGCTGTTCGGAATTTCAATACCCACATAAGCGGTTCCGGGAATGGTAGGAATCACGCGGGCGGACGGAACCAGCAGACTTCTGGCGAGATCCTGACTCACACGCTGAATCTTGTTAAGCGGGGTAGTGCCCAGGTCAATGAAGAAGCGGGTTACTACCGGACCGGTCTTGTAAAGCTTGACTCTCTTGCTCTGACCGTACTGGTCCACTACTGTTTCTTCAGCCACGTGAGCTTCAATGCGATACTGTTCAAAAGCGTTGTCCAGTCTGGTAATCATAGCCTGAATATCTGCTTCCCTGGTGGCCTTCTGAGCGGTAGGAGCCTTGAAAATCGCCGTGCTTGGGAAAGTTGAAAGCTCTTCGCCGCTGTCATATTCATAATGACCTGACTTATATCTGATGGCATCAGGAAGATCGTCATGGCTTACGAATCTGGCGCCGTCACCGTTTCTTTCGGTGTCCCTGTTCTGCGAAGCGGCTGCAGGTGCTGAAGACGCGCCGTAATTCTCACCGGCGTTCGGCCTGTTCACGATGGTAAAGCCGGCAGGAATCGGTTCAAGACCTTCAGGGCTGTGCTGAATGGTTGCAAAATCAATTATGTTGCCTGAAGCGGCTTCCCTGTCGTTAAAGCTGCCGGCATACGGAGACATGCCGTTTTCACCGACTGCTCTCAGAAATTCTTCAGTTCTGTAATCGGCATCGTCACCGCGGCTGCCGCCGAATGCAGCTCTTTCCTCGTCTGCATAAGGATTGTAGCCTGAGGATGCTTCATGTACCGCTTCTCCGAGTGAGCGGCCGGCATGTTCACCGTCAAAACCGCTGAAATGAGGTTCAACACGTTCAAAACCTGATTTTTCAGGCTGCGGACGGGAGGTGATTTCAGGATGTCTTTCAGCGGCCTCATCATTCTTGATGACAAAGCTGCCGGCACCGTCAGGATTGAGATTGGTTAAAGAGGCATCCCTGTCGGTGGAGGCTTCAAGATTCACGTCAGCGGCACTGAGATTTGCCGGAGCCTCTTCATTAACGATTCCGGCTGTTTTTCCCGGAGCTGTGTCAGCGGCGTTTTCCTGACCGTGAGGAGGAAGAACGTAGGAGCTGGCATATTTTACCGGTTCGCCGAGAGTGGTAGGCTCGCCCTGTGCGGTTCTGAGCACGCCGTCGGCAGGAGGAGTCACCCTTTCCGGAGTCCTGATTGGTGAAGGTCCCGGAGCGGCATAGGCTGAGAACCTGCCGGTACCGGTCTGAACCTGAGGTTCCGGAGCAGGAGCTGAAGGAGGCAGTGATGCTGATTTGAAATCGGCAGGCACGTCACCGGCCATGCTTCTTGCCACTTCGGGAATTACTGAAGCGGAAGCGGCCGCAGCCATGTCAGGATGAGAGGCGGCAAAGGTTGCCCCGCCGCTGTCTTCGGCAGGAGATGATGATGAAACCCCGTTTCCGGAAGAAACCAGACCGTCTACGGCTGAAAGATCCAGAGTAGGTTCGATTCTGTCACCGTCATTCAGCGGCTGAGTCTTTGCCTGAGCAGGAGCCTGACGCTGGATGTCAGGATTGGCGGAGCCGAGTCCCGGAATTGACAGATCATCACTCCTCGGTGCGATGTTAGGCTTAGAGAAGTCCACCAGATCATCTGGAACGGTGATGCCGTCATCTGCCGGTGCGGCTGTATCCGCCACAGGTGCCTGCTCAGGTGCGACTGCAGGATCAGAAGTCTTTTCGTGGGTCTCAGACTGAGCCATAAGCTCTTCAGGAACCTCGATACTGTCCTTTCCTGAATCCTCATCAACCAGATTAAAGGAAATATTGCCGTCGTAGTTTTCCTCATCCTCGTCGGAATATAAACCGTCGGCACTGCCTGAACGACCGTTGCCGCCTCCTCTGAAGAGCTCTCCGAGGTAGGCCATGCTGTTGCGGAAATCAAATACGGCCAGCACAATGGCTCCCACGGCACCGCAGATGGCTGACAGTGACCAGCCGGTGGCGCAGATTATACCGATGATAAGGAGCACTATGTACATGAGAATGGCACCGTTATAGCCCATCATGGCATAAAGCTGATCGAAGCAGATTACGCCCAGCTGCCCTCCCCCTGCAAAATCGTCACCTTCCAAAAAAGATACCTTGGTGGCAAGTGAACACAGGGAAACAATCACCAGATTGAGTCCGAGAATACGCACTCCGGCAATGCCGAAATTGTATCTGAGAATGCTCTGCCCTCTGGCAAGCAGAATATTGCCTACGTAAAGCATGAGGAACGGCAGAATATAGGCACATTTGCCGAACCACTGGAACATGGTTTCGGAAACCCTGGCTCCGAAATAGCCCATGGCATTACTGATGCGGGTATGGTTGGCGATATCCGGACTCCAGTTGTTGTCGTCAGGATTATGACTGAGCAACGCACACAGTAAAAGAATAAATAAAAACAGAAGGAGTATAAAGATAATTTCCTTTAATATACCTTTGGATAAGGTATCTGGATTATTACCGCTAGAAAACAAAATACACCACCTTTAAATCTGAATTCTTATAAGAAATATCAGAAACACAACATGCAATATATCAGTAAAAAACATTAAACCACGGTAATTATAAATGAATAAACGATATATAACAATTTTGAATATATAATTCGATTGAATTTAAGACTGACTTTTCAGATCAGGCCGGAACACCGGTCTTATTTTTAAGATTCACGTCACAAAATCAAGAAACTGAACACAAAATAAACAGCACAAAATTGCCGAAAAAGAGCATAAAAAACAAAAATGCCTGAAAGAATCAGAGGATTTCCTTCAGGCATCATGACAGGAAGCGGTTATTCAATGCTGTCGAGAACCACCGAAGACTGAATTTCGGCTATCCCCGGCTGGGCGGAGAGTTCCGAACGCAGAAATCCGCTGTATTCATCCACGTCCCCTACCCTGACCTTCAGAACGCAGTCAAAGGCTCCGGTGATGAACATGCATCCGAAAATCCGCGAATTACCGTTCACAAAACTTCTGAAGGATTCCACGGCTCCCGGAACACGCCTGTCGAATTTAACCATCACCAGAAAAAGAACCGACTGTCCCAGAAGACTGTAGTTGAGTTTGGCGGTGTAGCCCGTAATGTATCCGGAATTCTCCAGGGAACGGACACGCTCAAGACAGGGGGTCGGACTCAGACCTATCTTTTTGGAAAGATCAACATTGGAAATGCGGCCGTTGTTCCGCAGTTCACTGAGTATTTTCAGATCCGTTTCATCCGGCGCCTTGACATGCCTGCCGCCGCGTCCGAAATCAAGTCCCCTGACTGAATCCATGTTTTTGTCCATATGCCACCTGCCTGCCGCGGCAAAGTCCCCGGGGATCCGCCGCGGCTGTTACACTCCGCTACACTTCTTCCGCCTCTTCCTCTTCGGCATTCTCTTCTACCGGAGCCTTCTTTTCGGAAACCAGCACCAGTATGGTGTGACTTGCCACATAGTAGAAATGACCTATGCGCTCCATCTGCTTCGGATCATTCCGGAAATCATCAGGGGACGGCAGAGAGGTATCCACTATTCTGAGCCACTTGAGGTTGTGGTTGCTCGGCACGTTAGGAATCTTGATGTGCAGACCTTCCCAGTATGAGTTAATGAACATGTAGTAATATGAATCGGATGATTCTGAATATACGCACATGCCGATGGAATGAGAGGCCGGAGACCAGTCCGGCTGGTAAGGTTCAACACCGTGCCAGGTCACCTGGTTCTTTTCAATGGCCTCGGCAAGATTTCTGATGGACAGCTTGTCCTTGTCCATGCTACTGCCGCGGTTTACGCGGTTGGCAATCAGCTTGCGGGTAAACTGGAACATCTCCTCGGCACGCTTGGATCGGTTCCAGTTGAGATAGCTTATCTCGTTGTCCTGACAGTAGGCATTGTTGTTGCCCAGCTGGGTTCTCAGCACCTCATCCCCCATCAGAATCATCGGTGTACCCATGGCATACATGGTAAGCAGCATCATGTTCTTTACCTGACGCATGCGCAGAGCCGTGATTTCCTTATTATCGGTTTCGCCTTCAACACCGTAGTTTGAGCTGAAGTTGCAGTTGTTGCCGTCATTGTTGTGCTCTCCGTTGGCCTCATTGTGCTTCTGGTTGTAGCATACCAGATCCCAGAGGGTGAAGCCGTCATGACAGGTGATGAAGTTGATGCTCTTCTGCGGGTCGTCATCAATGTTGCGGTAGATGTCCGGACTACCGAGGAGACGGTTAACCAGACGGTGAATCATGTTTTCATCACCGCGGATGAAGCATCTCACGTCATCGCGGAACTGACCGTTCCATTCACGCCACTTCTTGCCGGCCATTCTGCCCACCTGATAAAGTCCGCCCGCATCCCACGGTTCGGCAATAAGCTTGATTTTGGCAAGACGAGGATCCGTCGCGATGAACAGTGTGGTCGGAGGATCGTTTAACGGCTCGCCAGAGGTGGCGCGTGACAGAATTGAGGCCAGATCGAATCTGAAGCCGTCAACATGCATTTCCTCGGTCCAGAAATGCAGACTGTCCAGAATCATTCTCTTAACCATCGGATGGCTGGAATTGAGCGTATTACCGCAGCCGCTGTAGTTCTTGTAGCGCTGACCTTCGTCAAGAATGTAGTAGGCGTTGTTGTCCAGTCCCTTGAATGAATAGATGGGACCTGTATCTCCGCCTTCCGAGGTATGGTTGTACACCACGTCAAGAATAACCTCTATTCCCGCCTTGTGCAGCGCCTTCACCATGTCTCTGAACTCATCCAGGGGACCGTACACGTCCCTGCGTGATGAATACTCTCCGTGAATGGCGAAAAAGCCCATCGGACTGTAGCCCCAGTAGTTGTTCTTTCCCGGAGAGGCGTCGAATCTGTCAAACTGGAAAACCGGCAGAAGCTCGACCGCGTTGACTCCGAGTTCCTTGAGATAAGGAATCTTTTCGATAACGCCCCTGTAGGTTCCGCGGATTTTATCCGGAAGTCCCGAACTTCTGTCCTTGGTGAAACCCGCCACGTGCATTTCATAGATTACGCTGGAGGTCTGCTCGGTGTTGAGACTCTCGTCGTTGTTCCAGTTGTACCTGTTCATGTCCACAACCACGTTTTTGGCACAGAACATCACGTTTGAACCGACAAACTGGTTGAAGGTACGGTTGTAGTTGTCAGGAAAGACTATGCGCTTTCCGTATGGGTCAAGAAGAACCTTCTGAGGGTCAAACAGCATGCCCGGACGGTTGTGCAGAACCTCCTTGACACGCCAGCCGTAATGCTGACCGTCTTTAAGTCCCCTGATGAAGACATGCCAGTAGTAAGAGCTGCGGTGCTTGGCAGCAGTGAGTTCAATAACCTGAGGTTCATCGTCGTTGACATCCTTGAAAAGGAGCAGCTCCATAACCTTGGCATTGCGACACCAGATGGCAAAGTTTACGCCATGTTTTTCAATGGTAGCACCCAAATCACGACAGTGACCGCCCAGTATATCTTTTTTGTGTATCATAAGAAACCTGCTTTATCATCAGGGACAGTCGCCCCGACTTTCATTCGTTTGATGCAAAATCCCATAAGAAATACTTTCAGTTTTATCGCTTGTTAGAAAAATCAGCTTTGTTTTGAACTATTTTCCGATTCCGCGACGTCCGTTCATCAGTCCCATGATCATCGACTGCGAAATCATCGTGAGTGCGGGGATGCCGATCCCCGATACTCCGTTCCTTTACAAATGTTTATTGTTCATGTCTTATGAAGACATGCTTTATTATTTCTTTCTGTTTAAATTCTTATATATGTTTTTCTTCTGATATATGGTTTTCGGTATCTCAGGTAACGCCTACCGCCGGGTCCTGACGGCGGCTCCGGGTGCAGACATCGTGAACGGCCTCCGGATCACGCATGAAAACCTTTACAGTTAGAATTTTATACTATAAATATCCAAAAAAGAAAATAATTATGCAGTTACAGGCCACTTTGCTTACTTTATATTCTGATATGTCGTTCCTATCTAAAAAAACAGGTCCGTATCAGCCCAAATAAAGCAATAAAATAAATACGCATCCGTTTAAGATATAAAACAGAAACGTTCAAAATGTAGTATTTAGACAAAATGTCCGGAAAATTCCGATCCCGAAAAAACACCGAAAGTTCATGATCATGATCTCCTTATTGCCGGTTCGGAAGAAAAACAGGATTAAATTTTATTCTCAAATGATTTTTTTACTGTAGAATGTCATTATGAATCACGGAACAGGTTTTCCGTATTTTTCCACTCCATACATAAAGGACACAGCACATGACCATAACCGGTATCAGTCACGGACGGCACCGCGGATTTTTCAGAATATCCGGAAAAATTCTGCTTTCCCTGTTAATAACCTCTCTTTTTCTGACTGCTCCGGCCGAAGCGGCAAAACACAGAAAGAAGGCCGTGACCTCCTACAGCTATTCCTGCACCATTATCCGTGTTTCAGACGGAGATACGGTAAAATGCCTCGGCAGTGACAGAAAAGCGCACAAGATAAGACTGAAGAACATTGATGCGCCGGAAAAGTCTCAGCAGTACGGTCAGCAATCCGGCGGATATCTCCGGGGACTGGTTTTAAGGAAGAAGGTCAGCGTGACAACCTTCGGAACGGACAGATACGGACGTGAACTGTCCGTTATCCACGTGAACGGAATCAACGTAAATCAGAAGATGGTCGAATCAGGCAACGCCTGGGCCTTCCGCCGCTACCTTTCGGGAAATGATGCCAGAATTTATACCGGACTTGAAGCATCGGCCAGAAAGAACCGCCGCGGCCTGTGGAAATATCCGAATCCGATGGAACCTTCGGTTTACCGCCATTCAAAAAAGGCAAAACGCGGAAAATAACACTGTCATCAGTCCCGGCATAAGGTACAATATCCCGACAGCCGCGGCTGGCATTACATTAAGAGGAATCGGGCTCCCTCCCCGGATCAGCGTTAAAGAAAATGAGGAGGAGGTCCGGCAGCATGAACATGGCCCGAACAAAAACCATTGAAAATCTTTATATCTGTGAAAAGCCGTCACAGGCAAGGGATCTTGCCAGGGTACTGAATCTCGGCACGAAGCACGATTACCACATCAGCAATCCGGCCGATACGGTGGGAGTCACCTGGTGTCTCGGTCATCTTCTCGAGCTTTATCTGCCGGATGAATATTCGGAAAACTGGAAGCACTGGAATCTCGGCACCCTGCCCATTGTTCCCGAAACCTGGAAATACAGGGCAAGACTTGCCAAAAGAAAACCGGGATCCAAGGCCGCGCCCAGAAAGGATCCTGAGGTTACAAAACAGCTTCAGGCCATTAAGAAGCTGATAAATTCCGCCTCCCTCATAACCATCGCCACCGACTTCGACCGCGAGGGTGAAGCCATTGCCAGACTGGTGCTGGACGAATATGCGGGATACAGAGGGCCGCTCAAGCGCCTCTGCCTTACAGCTCTTGACGACAAATCCATCAGAAAATCCCTGGCGGCCGTAAGGAACGGAGCCGACACCTACAATCTGTATCAGGCGGCTCTCGCCCGCTCCAGAGCAGACTGGCTGGTGGGCATGAACCTCTCCCGTCTCTTTACAGTCACCGCCAGTCAGAACGGTGCCAGAACGGTTCTCAACATAGGCAGGGTCACCACCCCTACCATAGCCCTGGTGGTTCAGAGACAGACCGAAATCGAAAACTTCGTTCCCCGTCAGTACTATGTGCTGAAGGCCGAAATGAATTTTGCCGGATGCACCTATACGGCAAAATGGGAACCGAAGGATGAAGCACTTGATGCCGGCGGTTATGTAACGAATACCGAATACATGAAGGAGCTGATGAACAGACTGTGTCAGTCTCAGTTCGTGGTGGAAAAATACACCTCGGGAAACAAAAAGCAGAAGGCGCCTCTGCCTTTTGACCTTACCACTCTGCAGCAGTTCGCCAACCGCAGATTCGGATACACCGCCAAAAAGACTCTGGACATTGCCCAGTCTCTTTACGAAAAAAAACTTACCACCTATCCGCGAACCGACTGCAGATATCTGCCGGCCTCAATTCATGATGAGGCCCCGGAAATTCTGGCGGCCTGCGGCAGCGACGGACATTTCAGCGCCTTTACCGGCGAAATAGATCCGTCCGCCCGTCATTACGCCTTCAACACAGGCAAAGTAACGGCGCATCACGCCATTATTCCCACATCAGTACCGATTTCCGGACAGAGAATCAGTTCCGATGAGATGAACATCTACAACCTGATAAGAAACTCCTTTACGGCGCTGTTCATGCCTGAAGCGGTATTCAGACAGGCAGCCATAACACTGGTGGCGGACACCGAACATTTTCATGCTAAATCAAGTGAACTTACGGTTCCGGGCTGGAAGGCTCTCTATCTGCCGAAAAACAGGGATGACGCCGCAGACTCCGATAAGGAGCAGTCCGACTACAAGAAGCCGAATGATGAGCAGGAAAGCGGACCGAAAGAGGAAATCAACCGGGTTCTTCCGGTTACCGAAGAAGGAGACGTGCATACGCTCATCATGCTTCATCCTTCCATTGAGACCACCAGACCTCCGGTACCGTTTACCGAAGCCACGCTCCTCGGAGCCATGGAAAACATTTCAAGATACGTGACGGATCCCGAAGACCGAAAGATTCTGAAGGAAACCGACGGTCTTGGAACTCCGGCAACCAGAGCCGACATCATAGGCAATGCGATTGCCCGTTCCTATCTTTATTATGAAGGCAAATATATTCTGCCGACGGAAAAAGGCACCTCAATGATTCATGCCCTGCCACAGATAATCAAGGATGTGGGCGTAACCGCACGCTGGGAGAAGGGACTTGAAATGATTGCAGCAGGAACCATGGACTACGAAAGATTCATGTCGCACATTACCGGCTGGATAGGAAAAATAATCGAAGACAACCGCAATATTCCGATACATATCGAGGAGAGCACCAGACAGTCTGCACCGGCGGCTGCAGGAAGATATTATGCAGGAAAAACCTCGGGAAGAAAAAGAGCCGGAAAAACATCAGGACGATCTTCCGGCAGAAAAGCCGCCCGAGGCTCAGGAACCTCATCCGTGAAGACCGCAGCTGCGAGGAAACGCCGCGGACAGACCGCCTGACGGAAAATTCCGGATAAGACGTAGAGACACGGTTAAAAAACGGCAGACGTTTTTTGGCAGATTATCCGGTCAGTCCGGCTTTTTCAGATATTCCTTCACAAAATTCTCCATGGCGTCGCAGTCTTTTTTTTCGGTGCAGCTCCCTCCGAACTGAAGAGGACCGGCCGATCCGTCCGCCAGGAATACCTGAATGCTGTCGCGGCATATGTAATGATAGACAGGCCTGCTCCTGACATACAGAGTACTCGGTTCTGAACAGCTGTTTGCGGAAAGGATTTCCTGAATGTTTGTCATGGTTAACTGACGGGTTCTGCCGAAATCCAGAATCTCCACAATCCTCAGGCTGTCATCATCCATATACGTCACGTTGCCGTCATTTTCATAAATGACGTTCCACTGAGCCAGGGCAGAAGCTGACCACAGGAGAAACGGAACCGCCGTCAGCAAAGATATCATAAAAAATTTCCGGTATTTCATTGTTTTTCTCCGTGTCACTTTTTCTCTGCGGACATGGTCCCGGTCTTTCGGCATCCTTTTTCGGAATTTAGGGAACAGGCACGTTCAAAATACCTGCCGGCTTCCGCGAACCTTTCATTCTCACTGTACAGAACCCCCAGTCTGTAGCATCCTTCCCCGTCATCAAGATTGCAGGCAAGTCTCAGATATTTTTCCGCCTCAGCAGTATTCTGCGCATCAGCATGAAGCCCCGCCATTCTCAGACACCCCGACTTTTCTTCAAGTGAGCATGATCTGTCATAAAACTCACCGGCCTTTTCAATACTGATTTCCGCCCCCCTGCCGTTTTCATAAAAATTTCCAGCCATGGCACAGCCGGCACCTGACTCTTTTGCGCAGGCCAGACTGTAATAATGAAGAGCTTTCCCGTCATCAGCCCAGGTTCCCCTGCCTTCCTCATATAAACCGCCGAGTCCCAGACAGCCTTCACCGTCTTCAAGCATGCAGGCCCTGCGAAAATACATCAGAGCCCTGTCATTGCTCTGAATCCCTGATTCTCCGGTTTTATACAGCATTCCCATGCGTTCACAGCCTGAACCGTGGTTGAGATCGCAGGATTTTTCATAGTATCTGCTGGCATCCACCATGTTCTCGTGTTTTCCGGTACTGCTGAACAGCTCGTAATAGTGCCTGCCGATTCTGAAACAGCCTTCACCGTCTTCAAGCATGCAGGCCTTATCATAGAATTCCAAGGCTCTGGATTCACTTAAACCGACCCCCAGTCCGTTTTCCGTAAGATACCCTATTCCCGTGCATCCGGGACCGAATTTCATATCACAGGCAAGTCTGTAATTTTCTCCGGCCTTAAGATAATCCGTCTCAACTCCGCTGCCGAACTCGTACATGGCACCTATGTAGCCGTATCCGGATCCGTGATGAAGTTCCACGGCACGCAGGTAGTATTCCTTTGCTTTTTCAGGATCACCGTTTCCTCTGCTCAGGCCTTTCTCCATCAGATAACCGTAATCCGCACACCCCTGTCCACTCCCCAGTTCACATGCGTGACTGTAGTAGAAAGCAGCCGTGCCGTTCTGATAACGAAGTCTGGGATCTGTTTCATAACGTCTGCCCATGGTGACGCAGGCATCGTAATAATCAAGACTGCATGCTTTACTGTAATAAAGAAGCCCCATAATGATACTCTGGTTTATACCGATTCCCCGATCATATATTTTACCCAGACGGTAACAGCCCTCACCATCTGAGAGACTGCAGGCCTTGTCGTAGAAAATTCTGGCGCCGGAATATGAAACTGGCTGCCCCTTACCCTCATAAATCATGTTTCCTGTTTTCAGGCAGCCTTCCGGAATCCTCAAGCTGCAGGCCTGTTCGTAAAGAGATCTTATTTTTTTATGATTTCCACCGGGCAGCAGTCCCTGTTCATAGTAGGTTCCCAGTCTGACGCATCCTTCTCCGTTTCCGTTTTTACATCCGGTCTCATAAAAAGCCCCAGCCCGGACATAATTCTTTTCCACGCCGAGTCCGGAGCCGTAGAGGTCACCGAGATTCACACACCCCATGAACTTCTTCGCAGTACAGGCTTTTTCAAAAAGAGCTTTTGCCTTCACCGGGTTCTTATCCAGAAAGAGGCCGTCCCGATAATAAGTTCCAAGAGTATTGCATCCGTCGGCACTGTTCATCTCACAGGATTTTCTGAAATATTCCAGGGCGCGTCCGTGATCCTTGCCCACGGCATTGCCGGTGGCATACATTTTCCCCATATATGAACAGCCGTCGCCGTCACCGAGCCTGCATCCCTTGTCATAATACTCCAGGGCTCTGTCATAACTTACCATGTTCGCCACGCCTATCACGTAGAGATGTCCGGCATATGTGCATCCGGCAGCGACATTCTGCTCGCAGGCAGTCATGAAATAAACCCTGGCTTTTGAAAACTGTTCTACTGTTTTAGCGTCTTTTACGGCCTCATCCGCGACAAAATCAGATTTTCCGGGATTCAGGGCGTTGTAAATATCACGCCCTTTTATTAAGCAGTCCGTACCGCTGCGACAGTCCGCGGCCGATGCTTCGGCAAATACAGGAACAAATGCAGCCAGAAGAAAAACAGCACCTTTAAAAAACGATCTTGAATGCATCATCATGAAAAAAACCTGCAGGATTCGGAAGACGGCACACCTGAACGCTCACTCACGCCCGGCCTCAGTCTCCATGAAAACACCTTTCCGACAGATGACTCAAGCCTTTGTCACACATGCGTTCCGCGAAGATCATAGCACCTGAAGGAATATGATTTAAACAGCCGGATGTCCAAAGCGTGAGTAATAAGAAAAAAAGAAGTTTTCAGGCACCATTCGTCAGACATCCGGCAGTAATATGTTGTTTCCTTAATACTGTATTTTTGCAGTCAAATAAAATATAATATCTGCCGGCAGCACGCTACAGCCGGTAAACGGTGTTTTACCCCTCCCGCAAAAGGTGCCGGACGCATTCCGGAGCCCAGGGCAGACGGCGTGCATATCGGATTTTTTATTAAAAAACCTTAGGTGACAGCGTAGGTTCTTAAATCTTCAGGACACTATTATCGTGAAAATAACCGTATTATTAAGCGGCGGGCTCGACAGTTCAACCTGCCTGGCACTGGCAGTCAGCCGGTATGGTTCCGACAACGTGTCGGCCTTATGCATACATTACGGACAGAAACATGACAGGGAAATAAACTCTGCCAAAGCTGTAGCTGATTACTATAAGGTAAACCTTACAATCATGAATCTGGCGGAAGTATTTGCCGGATCCAACTGCTCGCTGATGAAGAATTCCTCCGAAGCGATTGAACACCGCAGCTATGCCGAACAGCTCAGGGACATCGGCGGAGCCGGCATGGTAAGCACATACGTGCCTTTCCGCAACGGCATCATGCTTTCCGTGGCCGCCGGCATGGCACAGATACACGGCTCATCCGAGGTATGGTACGGAGCTCATCTCGATGACGCGGCCGGCAGGGCATACCCCGACTGTTCCGAAGAGTTCGTGAAGCATATGGGTAACGCCATTAACGAGGGTACCGGCGGAGAAATAAAACTCTACGCCCCTTTCATCAACAGGAACAAGGCCGACATCGTGAAAATCGGTCTGGAGCTGAAGGTTCCATACGAACTGACCTGGAGCTGTTATGAAGGCGGAGAAAAGCCGTGCGGGATCTGCGGCACCTGCATTGACCGTCTCAATGCCTTCAGGCTGAATAATGCCGTTGACCCGCTGATGGCCGAATAGCCGCCTGCGGTTCAGAGAATAAACAAAGAATAAACACAGTGCAGCGGAAAACAGACCGGTAGCCGCTGCCATACCGGAGCCAGAACAAATAATGTATAAGGTAAAAAAGCGTATTGTCGTCAGCGCGGCCCACTTTCTGACACTTGATTACGAAAGCAAGTGTTCCTCTGTTCACGGACACAACTGGGTGATTGACGTATATCTGAAAAGCAGAACCCTTGACCAGAACGGCATGGTCATGGATTTCTCCCATATCAAAAAAGTGGTAAAGGACGCCCTGGACCACAAGCTTATCAATGATGTCATCAGGGTAAACCCTACCGCTGAAAACATCGCCTACTGGATCTGTCAGCAGCTGCAGCCTTTCTGCTACAGGGTTGACGTTGAAGAAAGTCCTGACAATACCGCCTCATACGAAAAAGATGAACAGCAGTAATTCAGCCGCCGTATTTCCGGTAAACGAAATCTTCGCTTCGGTAAACGGGGAAGGAACACTTTCCGGTGAGCTGGCCGTATTTGTCCGTCTGTGCGGCTGCAACCTCCGCTGCACCTACTGCGACACCTCGTACGCATGGGATTTTGACGACAGAAGGAATATGACCGCCGGGGAAATTCTGGAAAAGGTCAGATCCTTCGGCTCCATTCGCAACATTACTCTGACCGGCGGTGAACCTCTTTTTCGCAGAAACGCGGAAGAGCTTCTCGAAGTTCTTACCGCCGCAGGTTATCTGGTGAACATCGAAACCAACGGTTCTGTAAATCTCGGCCGTTATCTTGAACTCCCCTGCGCTTCCAGACTCATTTTCTGCTGTGACTACAAACTGCCTTCAAGCGGTGAAGAGGAGAAAATGGACACTGACAATCCGGGACTTCTGCGCCCGAATGACGTACTGAAGTTTGTCATCGGTTCAGAGGAGGATTTTAACCGCACTCTTGAGGTCATCACGAAATTCAGACCACGGTGCTTCATCTATCTTTCCGCAGTGTTTGGCAGGGTTGAACCGAAGGAAATCGTTGCAAAGCTCCTTTCATGGACCGAAAAAACGGACACCTCAAAAATCAGGGTTCAGCTGCAGATGCACAAATACATCTGGGATCCGAATCTCAGAGGCGTGTAATCACCTGCCGTTTCATTATGACTGAAGCAGCAGGAGACGGACCTTCTTATCCGCTGTTTCAGCCATCTGCAGACAGAACAGGAAAACGCTGATATCTTCTCTTACATGACGGCAAATACAATTCAGCTCTCGTTTTGAACTTTTTTTAATTTCCGGAGAACTAAACCGTCAGTTTCTGTATCATAATAGTAAGTATATACATAATAATTAATGCGGTTTCGTACGCCTGCAGGATATAAGTCACTTTTCTTTTTTCCGTTAACTTCTTTTTATCCAGAAACCTGACAGCAGGAAGGAGTTTTAAATGAAAAATATCGCAAAATGTCTGGCCATGGGTACTGTTCTGGCCTTTGGCTGCATGACGGCAACAACCGGATGCACCAGTTCCGGACAGCATCTTTCCAAATACCGTGATCTTAATATCCGGATGAACTACTCCAACACCTTTCATCTGCAGCCTGCGTCCAGAATTCCCGAAACGGTTTACGTAAACCTCAGGGATCTGTCAGGGTCCGGACTTGACAGCGTATTCTCCTCAAAGCTGATTCCGAGAATATCCTCTCAGCCGAACATGGCGATTACCTACTCCGCAGCCGATGCCGACATCATCATTTACGGAACCATCTCCTCGGCTGATTCGACAAGCAACGGTTCCACCGGCGGCGTGGTTGCCGGCACCGTCATCGGCGCTGCAACAGGCGGCGTGATTGCGGCCACCAACAACTATCATCCCGGACTCAGCATTCTGCCTATAATTCTTGGACTTGTAGGTGCCGGTGTGGGATATGCGATAGATGACAGCAATTCCATCGACACACTGATGTACAGTGCCGACATTGAAGTAAGACAGAAGAACGGTCTTCGGGACTATGACACCTACCAGACCACCATTACCGTTTCCGGTCAGCAGCTGAACATGAACAAGATGCAGGCAACGAATCAGATGTTCGAGCATGTATCAGAGGGGCTGTCTCAGCTTATAAGTCATTAACACATGCGCCGTTCCGCCGTTATATTCTTCCTCTCTTTTCGGCCGGACGGCTCTTTTACACTCGGCATGAATCATGGCAGGATGGAATCTAAAAAACGGCACGATTACGGATTACAGACCGACGGAGGATCATATCTGGTCTCTGTTTAATTACGTTTTTTCAGAATCATGCTCCAAAAGAAACACCTATAAGTTCGGACTTATCAAATCACTGCTGGACAATGCCTTCAACGGAAGTGAACGCAGCGAGGGAATTTTCTTTTCCTACCGGCAGCTTTTTGCCCGTTTTGCCGAAAACTACTGGAATCTGGTGGTTAAATATGATCTCAGACAGATGAAGCCTGACGGCAAATCAGTATACTCAAAAGTGGAAACCATTCTTAAGGAGGCCGTCGGCAGTGAATCACTGCTGAGCTTTCTTGAGTTCAGTTCTCTTGATGAAATCAGACTTGAATCAGTCATCAGGAAGGTAACCGATGAATGCAAGAAATACGTCATCGGCGCCCTCTACAGTGATTTTGACGGCATTATCTACTCCTTTGACCTGAAGGATGCGGGTCTTGTCCTGAACCGTACGGTTTACGAGTTCATGCTTAAATACAAGACCGAACTGGAAAAACTGAACTATTACTCCTGGGCCAAATTTCTGGAACGCGTAAATCAGGACAGCATGGTGGTTCGCGTACTGGATAAACTGGAACTTGCCACTCCAAAGCGCAGCGACCTGTCATTCTACCGTGAAATACTCAGAAAGGAATTTGAGGAAAACACCTGCTTCTACTGCGGCAGAAAACTTAAGGATACGGGGATTCACGTTGACCATTTCATCCCGTGGTCCTTTGTCAAAGACGATAAGCTCTGGAATTTCGTACTGGCCTGTCCGACCTGCAACGAAAGAAAGAACAACCGCCTGCCTGACAGGGATCTGCTGCTAAAAATCGAAGACAGAAACAGAATCATCATGCAGTCGGATGACATCATTGTCAGGAATGATTTCGCATGCTATTCCGACGACCTGCTGGACAGAATGTGGCAGTACGCAAGACTCAGCGGTCTGAAGGAATATTCAGGAAATCTCAGACTCTGACTTTCACGGGAAAGCATCTCTTAAAACAGGAGGCTCCGCACCTGCGGAGCCTCTGTTTTATACCGTCAGGGTGAAAAAACCGTCAGTTACTGCTTTTTGGTTCTAACCTTCGGACTTGAATCAAAGTAATCAAGAATCACGCTGGTCCGGTTGTACATGGAGGAATTTCTCATGCTCGGGAAATAATTTGCGGCATCCCTGAAATAAGTGTTGGCGTAGAACAGCTCCTCCTTCCTGTGACTGGCTATGAAACTCTCATAATAGAGCATGCCGAGATTGTAGCAGGCATCAGCATACTGCAGGTCACAGCCTTTTTTCATGTAATCGGTGGCTTTTAAAACCTGAAGTCTGCCTGATGCGTCCCTGGTTTCGATATAGAATTCCCCCAGGAAGCTGCAGGCATCGGCATTTTTCTGTGAACACTGATGAGTAAGCTGCGCCAGCATTCTCGTTACGGACGGTTCCATGTTCTCGTCAATGACCATGTCTTCCTCAGGACCTAAAACCGCCCTGTTAAGATTGTTCTTTAAGGTAAAGAGAAGATAGCTCGGCGGAAGCCCGAGCTTTCTGCAGGCCGGCTCATCCCTGTATGAGCATCCTCTTCTTACGTAAATCAGAGCCTGACGGTAATCGTTCTTAACCCCCAGACCGTATTCATTCATGTAACCGAGATAAAAACAGGATGACGCCTCTCCCAGATCGCATCCGTCGTCAAAGAACTGATATGCACGGTTATAATCGATGTCTGAGTTCTTTCTGTTAAGATAAGAACTTCCGGCATAGAAACAGGAGTTGCCGTCACCCAGGGAACAGCCCTTTTCAAAAGCGGCCATGGCGGCTTCCATGTTCTTTCCCGCGGAATTATCGGTGTAATAAAGAGCCCCCAGCTGACCACAGGAGAACCCGCTGCCGGAGTCACAGCCCTTTCTGTAGTTTTCAAAAGCAAGTTTAGGGTCGCGCGCCAGAAATTCACCGTTGTAATGGAACAGTCCTTTAAGGTCGTATACGTCGGAAAAATCAGAATCTTCCGATTTTTTCAGATAATCATAGGCAAGCTGTCTGTCTCTTACCACACCGTATCCGGTGTAGTAAATCATGGCAAGTCTTGAACAGGACAGTTTATCTCCGAGATTACAGCCCTTCTCATAAACCTTTGCCACCTTTTCAGCTTCCTTTGCGTCAAAAACAAACGGCTCCATGGCAAGTCCGGTACTGCCGCAGCCCGCCGGAATCTTCAGATCGCAGGCCTGACCGTAGTAGAAGGCCGAACGTTTTCTGAGCCTCCTGTCAACCTCATCAAAAGGATGATCGCACAGATCCTCCTTAATCAGAAAGTTTGCCAGCTCTCCGAAGTAATGGATGTCTCCCAATCGGATGCATGCCTCGCTGTCCTTATGACTGCAGTCACGTTCAAGTGTCTTTATAATGAGATCGGCCTTGTCCGAATGCTTATCCAGAGAACCGTAAAGTACGGATCTGTCCAGCTCTTCGGTTATTTCGGAAAAGTCACTTAAATAACCTTCACGAAGCGTAATGCTCTTACAGTTGGAGGCCTCGGCCGAACCGGTCATGAAAAACGAAGCGCACAGCATCATGGCACTGCAGGAAAACAATCCGTAAAATCTTCTTTTTCTGCTACTAAAAACTGTCTGATAAAATCCGGTTGAATTCATATCTCAGCCACCTTTTAACCCGTTCTTGCAATGATTGAATCAACAAAAAAAACAACAGTATCTACAGAACCGCTATCTTAATTATCTCAAACTGACCAAAAATGTTAATAACATTTAAAAAATTATAAGATTAAACTCATATATTATTTTTATTAAATGTTAACTATTGTAAATCGCCGTGTAATGACCTGGAAGGACAAGCCGTGACCGCATTCTGAAAAACACACCGTGAGAACGGAACACCGTGTTTATCTTTTACGCCTGAACCGATGATGCTTATCCCGAAAAAAAAACAACCCGCCGTCAGTTCTTACGGCTGACGGCGGGCTGTTCTCACCTGTTACTGAATGAACCTGATTTCCATCAGTTCTTTAACAGTCTCTTGATGTCATTCTTGCTTCTTGGAGCACCGCGGAGAACCTCTCCGTCGATTACGAATGCAGGAGTACCGCTTACGTCAAGTTCACTGGCGGCATAACGGATATCGGCAAGAACCTCCTCAACATCCTTGCTTTCTGACAGCTGCTTTACTTCCTTCCAGTTGAGATCAAGTGATTCAACCAGAGCCTGGAGTTCAACCTCGTTGCTCAGACGTGAATTTCTGGTCATCAGTTCATTGTTGTACTTAACGTACTTTGCCTTGTCCAGGTTGTAGATGGCCACACCGATCTTGGCTGCGGTATTGGAAATTTCCGAAAGGATAGGAAATTCCATGTAGATGTATCTGGTATCACTGTTTTCCTTCAGCAGATCAATGAACAGAGGCTTGGCCTTCTTGCAGTAGCCGCAGTTGTAGTCGAAGAATTCAATAACGGTATGCTTGGCTTTGGCAGGACCTGACTGAGGGAACTGCTTGTTGCTGATAATTTCCGCAATCATCTTGTCCTGCTTCTGCTTCTGAATTTCCATCTGACGACGCTTTACGTTGTCTGAGGCTTCAATTAAAACATCAGGATTATTCACAATGTAATCATGAACGATTTTTTCAATATCACTCTTTGAGTATTCCGCAAAAGCCGGAGCTGATAAAACGGAAGCCAGAACCAAAGAAGTACACAAAGTGCGGAGTTTCATAAAATAACCTTAAATGCAATGGTTGAACATTATTCAAGTCACGTTCCCGCCAGACGCTCATTCCGCCTGAAAAGGCCGTAACACGATGGTTGATTATAACAAAAAATCGGGTATAAACACGTTTTCGCGATCTATTAATCACAAAAATTGAGATATATACACGGATCAGTACATGAAGCCGGCTCGAAGTTTTTTCACGCCTGTTCACGGCGTATTCCGAAGGACTTCCGTTTCATCATGATACTCTCTTTTCCTCCGGCGGCAAACAACTGAATATTCAGATGAAAAAAATGCCCTCAATATCGGTTTTTCTGATGTATACCGGCTTAATTTATTGTAAAATATCACACATTCTCAGGGCGGGGTGAAAATCCCCACCGGCGGTGACAGCCCGCGAGCCTTTACAGGTAAGATTCAGGTGAAAATCCTGAGCCGACGGTTACAGTCCGGATAGAAGAGAGTAGTTTTCTGCTTTGTTTTATTGCAAACAAATTAGCCCTGACCTACGTAAAAAATTATGGAGAGTCAGATTGTGAGTCAGTGTAACTTATTAGAGATTTTTGCAGACACACCGGAAGAACGCGTAGAACTTGCATTGCAGGCCATGCGTGAAGGCAACGGTGTACTTGTTGTAGACGATGAAAACAGGGAAAACGAAGGCGACATCATTTTTGCAGCCGAAAAAATGACTGAAGCCCAGATGGCCATGATGATTCGCTACTGCTCAGGTATCGTTTGTCTGTGCATGCCTGAAGAAAAAATGAAGCAGCTTGAATTACCTCAGATGGTAAGCAACAATACCAGTTCATACGGTACCGCCTTCACCATCACCATTGAAGCCGCAAAGGGCGTTACCACCGGGGTAAGCGCACACGATCGTCTTACCACCATCAAGGCTGCCATCAATCCTGATGCCAAGCCTTCAGACCTCAGTCATCCCGGTCACGTGTTCCCGTTGACCGCAAAGACTGGCGGCGTGCTGGTTCGTGACGGTCATACCGAAGCATCAGTGGATCTCGCAAGACTTGCCGGTCTCAATCCGAGCGGTGTTCTCTGCGAACTGACCAATGATGACGGCACCATGGCAAGACTTCCGCAGGTTGTGGCCTTCGGTCTTCAGCACAACATGACCGTTGTAAGCATTCTTGATATCGTAGCCTACAGAAAGGCTCACAACGTATAAGTCAGAACGTCCGGTTTATAACGGAGAAGGCTCTTGCCGTGAGGTAAGAGCCTTCTCTTTTTTCAGGTTTTATGGCTCAATCATTAATTTTATGTGATCGCTGATTCCTGATGTACTTCTTCCTACTCGCATCTATGACTTTCAGGAAGAAGTATTCGTCATCCGGATAACCGTAACCATGTCGTCTTATGGTCTTGATCTTTTGGTTGATTCCTTCAATTTTACCAGAGGATATTTTATAGGTGGCATGAGCAATGATTCCCTCAAAATGATTATTAAGAAGTTGACTGAACCAGATGAAATGCTCATTGTTTGTCGCCTGACAGATTTCCATTATGTTGCCGATTTCTATAGCCATTTTTGTTTAATCAGTCATCTTATAAGCCTGTAATACCTTCTCTTTTACCAGATCAAGAGTGAATAACAGTTCATTCTGTTTAAGCAGTTCGTTATATTTAGCTACGTATCCTCTTTGGCGTTTAATATCCTCAGTCTTAAACAGGGAACTGCCTTTATGAATTATTCTATCCTCATCGGCATCTTTGTCCTTCTTCTGCAGAGTTGAACGATTGGAGGTTAGTATGTATCTGGTTTTCTTTAGGGCTTTCGCTGCTTCGATATTTCCTTCTTCGTACAGACGTCTCTGTTCATCTTTACGAACCTCACTTACCACTTTATCATTAAAGTTTTTAACGATATGGAAATAGTCAAAAACCACCTGAATCCAAGGGCACTTTTCCTCAAAGGCTTCTTCAAAATCAGAATTCATGTCGCAGGCAACTGCCTCTATACCATCCATCCAGTCCATTCCAACATGGTCGATGAAGTCATAAACTACCTGCTTCTTTTTACCGTTCTGAATCCACAGAATATGCCCTGTTTCAAGGTCGATTATATGAGTGGCATAGCGATGCCCGTTATGCAGTTTGAACTCGTCTATACCCAGAAATCTTGCCTGCTTTTCAGGCTTTATGAGTTTTGTTCCTCCGTCGGTTGTATAAAGCTCCTGAAGCCTTTTCTTATCAATGTCTTTTACCACGTTTTCACCGAGACCGGTGATTTCTGCCACCTGTTTGTTGGTGTAGGTTCCTTTAGCCAATAGATCTCTGGTATATGTGTGCAAAGGTTCCGTAATCATGTGCCCCTGAGCTTTGAAGGGAATATTCTGACTTTTGTTAGCACCGCATGACGGACAGCGTAACTGATGGTGAGGAAATTCCAGACACGTCAGATGTTCACCTATACTTAAATGACGTATGTAAATGTTACGACTGCTGTTGAGATGCATCCTGCACCCACATGAACAAAGCCTTTCTCTTTCAGGTAAATTCAAATGTCCCGTGTGACAAAAGACATTTCTTCCGGACATTGAACGCCTTAAGGTTGTTTCGGTATTGTGAAAACCAGAAAGATTTGAGGGGTACATAAGATACTTTGCAGAAGAAGTAAGAGCTTCTTGAAAGGTAGTTGTATTGTTTATATAATTCATGGCATGGATCTTCATTTTGGTTGAGATGCTACATCTTGCAGGATGCAACTCAAACATAAAGGAAGATCCTTTTTTATTCAATGCATAAATAATTTTTATTTTTTGTAATCACATAAAAAAAGTGATTGCCCCTAAATATAAAAAATATTATTCTGGCATATGCAGATAATCGGATTATATCATTTTGGACGGATTAGGATTGGACGGATCGCACATAACTGAGAGGAATACCATCAGAATCTTATCCAGGTATATATGTAAAAACGGCTACAGTAATAAACCTGTAGCCGAGAAGTGGAAATGCAATTTTATTCTATCGACTGATATGTTTTAGCATCCTCCGGTCTTGAGTGTGTACACAGGAGGTTTTACTGAGTTGTTGACTACATCGGAAGTCGTGTAGCCGAAATAGCACCCGCCATTAGGATGTTTGTTAATGTTATAATCGAATCCCTTCGGTACAATGAACTGGGTATCTCTGTTTTCCACTGCGGCATATTTGTTGACTCTGCACTGACAGAAATCATGATCCTTGCACAGTACCGAATTATTACCTGTAGGGCAATTGTAGTTTGAGCCTCCCTGTGTGGTATTTCGCGCCGGAACGGTTATTCTCTCATTGGTTTTTTTGTTCGTGACAACCTTGGTATCCTGATTGCCACTGATATCCGTATCCAGAAGATAAGCCACAGAATTACGATCAACATATCCGAATTTTGTATAGACCCAGATATTTCCAATATTAACGCAACTGCCGGTACTGCAGTCTTCCTGCCAAGTCTTGTTTTGATCGATTTTTTCAGAGTAACTGTTGTTGATGTTGTTTGTAAGTGACTTTGCGTAAATCATGGAGTTTGCCGATTTCACGGCACCTTTTATTGCTATCAGCGTTGATGCTCTGGCATCCCCCTGCATATTCATGAATTTTGGAACGGCCGCGGCTGAAAGTATGCCTAAAATAACAATAACGATCACTAATTCTATTAAGGTAAAACCATTAGCCTTCATACCTGAATAAGCGTCAGCATTGTATCTTTTCATAACAAATCTCTCCACTCTTAATCTGTGGAATCACATATCCCTATGATAAATCCGCAACATTACCGATGCTGCATTCCTCGGTTTCAATACTACTATTACTGAATCATACTTGTAAAGAAGGATGTGTCTGTTTTTTGAACATGGGTTAAAAGGTTCAGTAAAAACGACAATCCTCCTGTATAGAGTATAAGCATGTTTTGTGTTTCAAAAGAAGACTTAATTCACAATAAATGAAATCCCTTTGCCTGCTTATGGTCAGTGATTTCTGCGGCTTCAAAAAGAAAAAGCTCAGAAGAATTTGGAGTGCCCCCCATAAGTTGAACAAATAAAACTTATGCTTATTCTAAGGCTGAATTTCTTACTTCACAAGGAGTTCGGCCTTTTAATTTTTTCTGTATTCTATCATTGTTGTAATAATGGATATATTTCTCCATCGCATCTTTAAGTTCGTCTAGAGTGTTAAACTCATATTCATGTCCATAAAACATCTCGTTTTTCATCTTTCCAAAGAAATTTTCCATAATGCTATTGTCATAGCAGTTACCCTTGCGAGACATCGACTGAATGATACCTCTTTCTCTGAGCATGGAATGATACTCGAACATTTGGTACTG
>NZ_JNKD01000030.1:0-36965 GCF_000701925.1 Ruminobacter sp. RM87
CAGATCAATAAACTTTCTAAACAAGGACAGTCAATCAGGGGAATAGCCAGAAAATTAGGAATTTCAAGGCAATCTGTTCGCAAATACATGAACGGAACCCCAAAGTACAAGGCTCCGGTACAGGACAGCTTTAATAACTATCTGAAGATTAACAGAGAGACAATTAAAGAACTGTTCTTCGAAATGAATGGACACTGCGTGCCCCTGCTGAGAAAACTCAGAGAATCGTACGATGGCAGCGCAAATTTGCGGGGACTGCAGATTTTCTGCAGACAGTTCAGGAGGGAGCTGAAGAAGGTTGATAATCACCACTTCCACGCCTCTGGCTTCACATATTGAAAAAAATCAGTTCGGCTCCGAATCTCAATAATCTGTCCTTGTGCGTAAGAACCAGTCTTTTTACATTATTATCAAGAAGCTTATTGATCAGGGATGTCAGTCCTTTCCTGTAATAATTCATCCCTGAACCGAGAACGGTCATAAGCTCATACTTATATCCGTGTTCAGCACAGTACCGTTCCAGAACCCGAGCCTGTCTTTTGAGATCTTCTTTCTGATCATGTGAACTTACTCTGGCGCAGGCGACTGTGATTCCTTCATCCTTTTCTGTTTGTGGAAGCTCTTTCCCGCTAATCCTCAGGATTGTTTCCTGACTGTACCTCCTTGTCCCACCCCGGAGAAATACTGTCAGGCTTTAATTTTCCTGATTTTTCCCAATTGCGTAAGGTTTGTACATGTACACCAAGTAATTCAGCTGCCTGACCAATTGAAATAATTTTACTCATTGCAGGTATACCTATAAATATTTTTAATATATTACAAACTATTTACAGATTTATTAAAACAATTACAAACCGGAGTTAATAAGCAAATATTATTCTTCCGCCTTTTCTATCTTAATGGCACATACCTTGTATTCCGGAATACGGGCAAATTTATCAAGAACCGCATTGGTGAGTACATTGGCAAAGGCGTCAGAAAAATGGAACGGCATCCATGTTTCACCAACGGACACTTTGTCTCCCACTCTCGCTTTGGAAACAACGCTTCCTCGCCTTGAAGTGAGTTTCACAGACTCCCCATCGGAAATACCAAGTCTCAGTGCATCCTCGGTATTGATTTCAATAAAGGATGAACCTGACTTTTCAACAAGTCCCGGAGTCCTTCCTGTCATGGCCATGGCGTTGTAATGATAAAGAACTCGACCGGTCATTAGGATGAACGGATAATCGTCATCCGGAAGTTCCATACTTTCCCGGTACGGAGCAGGATAAAACAGTCCAAGACCTCTGGCGAATTTCTCGGTATGGAGAATCGGGGTTCCAGGATGATTCTTGTCAGGGCACGGCCACTGCAGTGATTCCCCGGCATCCAGACGTTTATGGCTGATACCTCCGAAACTCGGGGTAAGGGAGGCAATTTCATCCATGATTTCGTCAGCACGGAGATACGGCTGCGGATATCCCATGCGGTTCATGATATCTGTAAAGATGTCGGTATCGAGACGCATTTCACCTTCAACGGTAACGGCTTTTCTGACTCTCTGCACACGGCGTTCGGTATTGCTGAAGGTACCTTCCTTCTCGGCATAACTTGTTCCCGGCAGAATCACGTCGGCATACTTCGCTGTTTTCGTCATAAAGAGATCGCAGAGCACGAGAAAATCAAGACTTTCCAAAGCCTTAATCACATGTCCCTGATCCGGATCGGAAACCACCGGATCCTCTCCAAAAATAAAGAGTCCTCTTATTTCCTTTCTTACAGCCGCAGGAAAAACATCGGTTGCGTGAAGTCCGGGCTTTCTGCTTAATTTTACGTTCCAGGCCTTCTCGAATTTCTCTACCACTCTTTCATTCGTAACCTTCTGGTATCCTGGAAAATCCCCTGGAAGAGCTCCCATGTCACATGCCCCCTGAACGTTGTTCTGTCCACGGAGAGGATTTACCCCACAACCGCTTTTACCGATCTTTCCCACAACCATTGCCAGATTGGAAAGTGACATTACGCCCTCGGTGCCGGAAGAGTGCTCGGTTACCCCCAGACAGTAGATAATCGGAGCCTTTTTGGCTTTTGCATACATTCTTGCCGCCTCACAGAGCTGATCCACGTCTATGTTGCAGATTTCAGCCACCTTTTCGGGAGTGTAATCCTTTACGATTTCCTTAAGTTCCTCAAAACCTTCAGTTCTTTCCCTGATGAATTTTTCATCCGCAAGACCTTCGTTTATGATTATGTTAATCATGCCGTTGGCAAAGGCCACATTGGTTCCAGGCTTTAATCTGATGTGAATGTCCGCATCCTTTGACAGTCTGATCTTTCTGGGATCCACCACGATGAGATGGGTTCCTCTTGCCACAGCCTGTCTTATCTGCATGCCGATCACGGGATGGGCTTCTTCGGGATTTGACCCTACCAGCATTATGAGATCCACATCATTGGTAATGTCGCCTATTGGATTGGTCATGGCCCCCGAGCCCAGTGTCATGGCCAGCCCTGCCACGGTTGCGGAATGACATACTCTGGCACAGTTATCCACGTTGTTGGTTCCGAAAGCGCAGCGGACCATTTTCTGGAGCATATAGCAGTCCTCGTTCGGTGAACGGGAACATGCAAAGCCCGCCAGAGAATCAGCGCCGTACCGTTCCTTAATCTCACCGAATTTCATTGCTATGAGATCCAGAGCCTCATCCCATGAAGCCTCACGGAATTCACCTGTTTCCCTGTTTCTGATTAACGGATGCTTCAGACGGTCTGGAGAATTTACGAAATTGAAGGAACCGAAACGTCCCTTAACACATAAAAGCCCTCTGTTGGACGGACCTTCGGCCGGTTGCACGTCCACAATTTTGTTGTCCTTAACCATGAGATAAAACTGACATCCCGTGGCACAGTGCGGGCAGGTGGTAAGAACTCTGTTCACATTACCAGTCTGATACTTGCCCATGTTCTTTGCCACCAGAGCTCCGGTAGGACACACTGTGGCACAGTTGCCGCACAGTTCACATTCGGTATTCTTCCAGTCCTGACCAAAAGGTGCGTCAATAAAGGTTCTGGTTCCGATTTTTGAAGCATTGAGCACCCCGTTTCCGACTCTTCTGCTGCAGACACTGACGCAGCGCTGACAGCCTATGCACAGTTCCGGATAATATGCCAGGAAAGGATTATCTGTTTTTGACGGAAGTTTCGCATCATCGCTGGAATAAGGGTTAACTGTCGGAAGTTCAAATTCCGTGGCAAGCTTCTGCAAGTCACAGTCACCGCTCTTGCAGCAGCTTAAACAGCGTACAGTGTGGTGTGCGAGAATCAGCTGCAGTACGAACTGTCTGGAAAGTTTTACCTTTTCGGAATCGGTTTCTACCGACATTCCCTGCCAAACCTTGGTGTTGCATGCAGGAAACAGATGGGAATGTCCTTTAACTTCAACGACACACATTCTGCAGGCACCGATTTCATTTACGTCCTTGAGATAGCAGAGTGTCGGAATGTATATTCCGTGCTCTTTTGCAACCTCAAGAATGGTTCTGCCGGCAACGGTCTCAATGTTGATGCCATTAATCACCAGATTAACCTTTTCAGTCATTATACGAGTCCTCCCTTCATGGTTCCGCTACCAAAGACATCACATCTCAGACACTTGCTGCACTCCTGCATTGCCTCTTCATGAGACATGCTGTTTTCAACCGGACAGAAGCTCTTCTTTCTTTCCCTTGCAGACTTCTCTGTCAGGTTAACCCTGCCGTAGTGACTGCGCATGTTGCTTTGTACATGAGGAATTTCTATATTAAGACGATAGGCATGGTGGAATCCGAGGTATTCGTCTATGTTCATGGCGGCCACCTTTCCTGCGCCGATGGCCATAATTGCGGTTGCAGGGCCGCTGACGCAGTCCCCGCCCGCAAATACACCTGGATGGTCCTTCATGGCCGTGGTATTGTCGACAATGAAAGTTCCCCTGTTGGTAAGCCCGTATCCGGAAAACGGTTCCGAAACAATGGCCTGACCGATGGCCATGAAAATCACGTCGCACGGAATCTCGTAAGGTTCCTTGGCGGCATCACGCACTGACGGAAGTCCGGTGTGCTCGTCATAATGACCTGTAATCTGTGGTTTGGTGATAAGCGCCACCACATTGCCTTTTTCATCAACCTTAATCTCTGAAGGCGCGTACATGGTCATAAGTTCCACCCCCTCCTCTATGGCCCCCTGAATTTCAGAAGGCAGGGCCGTCATATCGACCTGTCTTTCACGAACGGCAAGCGTTACTGAAGCGGCTCCGCAGCGAATGGCGGACCGGGCACAATCCATGGCCACGTTGCCGCCGCCTATAACCACGACGTTTTTGCCGGTGAAATCAGGAAGATCGCCGTGACCTATGCGGTCAAGCATTTCCACGGCGGACGCCACGTTCGGATTGTCGTAATTCTTTATCGGAATCACCTTGCCGCTCTGGGCACCAATAGACAGATAAACGGCATCGTATTCCTTTTCGAGCTGTTCCGCAGTTATATCCTTTCCTATCGGAGAATTAAGACGCACTTCTATGCCGCCCACGGCCAGAAGTGCTGCGATGTCCTGATCCAGTCTGTCCTTGGGGAGTCGGTAATTCGGAATCCCGTATCTCAGCATTCCGCCGAGTTTCTCCTTGGCTTCGTATATAACCACGGAATGCCCCATGCGTGCCAGAAAATATGCGCAGGTAAGCCCCGAAGGTCCGCCGCCCACGATGGCAATCCTCTTACCGGTGGGCACGTTTCTCGGAGGAGTGTCCACGGCATCCACCGGAATCTGGTCTACGGCAAATTTTTTAAGACCGCGAATGTTTATTGCCGAATCAATCAGTGTTCTGCGGCACTGCAGTTCGCACGGTCTTTCGCAGACGAAAGCGCATGCGGTGGGAAAAGGATTGTCCTCACGGATAAGATTGATGGCATCGGCGTAGCGTTCGGCACCTATGAGAGAAATATATCCCGGAATGTTCACGTTGGCGGGACAGTTGTACATGCACGGAACCTTTACCGATACATTGGACTGACAGCGGTGATGCTCTATGTGGTAAAGATATTCATCCTTAAAGTTCTTGATGTTTGTCAGTACCATGTAGGCGGCTTCGTAGCCGATGGCGCAGTCCGCCGTTTCCTTGATATTCTGAGCCAGCCACAGCATATCAACGTAAAGATCCATGTCGGCACCACCGTCAAGAACCTTCTGCATCATTTTTTCCAGCTGTTCGAGTCCCTTGGCGCATGGAACGCACTTACCGCAGGTCTGACTGCGGGCGGTACGCAGGTAAGCTATGTGGCTTGATATGCAGCATACCCCCGGAGGGTTTGCCAAAACCCTTTTTTGAAAAGTTGACAAAAAACTGTTGAGAAGCCTGCTTCTCTGGGTGTTTTTCAGTTCCTGTTTTTTATACATTGAATGCTCCCCATAACCGGTTACGTATTTATTATCCGCGGGACGTTAAGTCTGTTCATGTGCCCTGCTGCCGGTACATGCCGGACTTTAAATGTTCATTAAATCCCGTGTTCCGTCCGGCAATTCATGCCGAGGCTTACGGTATGAAAACAAAGGCAGGCAAATGAATGCGGAAGGGAAAAGGGACACTTAAGGATTTTAACATGTTCTGTATGATATTTAATCATAAAACGTGGGGACTGATGAACACTGTTTGATAGAGTTAAAAAAAGAAAAAACAACTACACCGGAGTCTTATAAATCCCACATGTATCACTGTTTTTATGATGTTTTTATACATTACGCCGCAGGGCTGTGCAACCTGCAGGAAAAACAGCGAAAAAAAGCAGTTACAGCGGCTGTTTTCCGCATAGCCTGAAATTAACTCAATAGAGGCGTTTTTTATGAATTTTATTAAATAATTCCTTAATCTTTTGTTTTAAAAAATATTGAATGATTATCTTTATATAGCTGATACTCCTCCGGGGTGTTGATGTTGGCGTAATTAAAAGCGGACTCAGGGGGAACCTGCACGGTTCTGAAACGGGTTTGGCGGATAATATCCCTCAGTCTGAAATTTCCTGAGGCAAGGCTGTTTCTGAAAAACGGGAGTGCATTCCTGGAATATATCGCAGCAAGGGGCTGCATTGTTTCCGAAATCACGGGAACCAGAACGTCCTCACCGTCATAAAGTGACACCAGCCTGCGGGCCTCGTCCGCGGAAAAGTCCGGCATGTCACAGGCCAGCACCAGAACGGCATCTGCCTCCGTCCGTGACAGCACTGACAGAATTCCGCCGGCCGGCCCGGCGTCAGCAACAGTGTCCATTACAGGTTCAAAACCGTCAACAGGGTAACCGCGTCTGCAGTTCACCGACACGTATCTGTATGCAAAAAAGTCCATGCGCTTACACAGGGTGTTCAGAAAACAGAGCCCCGAATCATGCATGAGTTCAGCCTTATCACGCCCCATGCGGAAAGATTTTCCTCCGGCCATCACGGCCACGCCGATTCTAGTCTCCCGCATGAAAAGCCCCGTGAACCCCGCCTTCTTTGTGCAACAGTCTGATGTCGCCTATACGCATGTCCTTCTGCACGGCCTTACACATGTCATAAACGGTCAGTGCTGACACCGACACAGCGGTAATGGCTTCCATCTCAACACCGGTAACCCCGCGATTTTTAACCGTCGCCTTAATTCTAACCGCACATCTTCCTTCATCGAGAGTCATTTCAACAGCAACCCCGCTCAGAATCAGTGTGTGGCACATTGGAATGAGATCCGGTGTCCTTTTGGCGCCCATGATTCCGGCAATCTGAGCCACCGTCAGTACGTCCCCCTTCCTGATTCCGCCGCTTCTTATAAGCCCCAGCGTTTCCCTGTTAACGTATACGTAACCTTCGGCAACCGCAATCCTTGAGGTGTCATTCTTTTCGGAAACGTCAACCATGCGGCATCTGCCGGATTCGTCAAAATGAGTAAAATCACTCATGAATAAATCAGCCTCCAATTCTCTTCATTTCGCACTGAGCCGCACCGGTACCGATTTCCTCCCCGTAATTAAGCGGCTTCATCAATACGGCCTTTCTCAAAACGGCCACCGTATCCTCATATGAAAGTCCCCTTAGGTCATATTCGGTGTTTCTGAGAAGACACGGACGCACCCTGCCGTCAGACAGAACCCTGATACGGGAACAGCGGTGACAGAAACAGGCCGACATCGGAGAAATGATGCCCACGCGTCCGGGAGCTCCTGGGATGCGGTACATCTCGGCCACGCCCTCCGCGTCTTCAGGTGTCTCCGAACGTTCCAGCCCTGGCAGTGACTCAAAAACCAGATCGGCGGAAACAAAGCTTCTGCCGTAACTTTCTCCGATAAGACGTGACGGCATCAGCTCGATGAATCTCAAATCAACCGGATACCTTTCGGTAAGCGACGCGAGATCCCGTACCGACTTCACGTCATCGTTGACGCCGTGAAGCAGCACGGCATTGATTTTTACCCTGTCAAACCCTGAGGCAAGTGCCGCGTCAATTCCCGACAGCACGTCCCCAAGCGCCCTTCTTCCCGTTATTTTATAAAAACGTTCATCGTCCGCGGTATCAAGACTTATGTTTACGCAGGATACCCCGGCATCCATCAGAATTCCCGCATGGCGGGACAGGTAATAACCGTTGGTTGTCAGACAGAGTTTTTTAACCCCGGGAACGTTCATGACGGTACGGCATATTTCCGCAATATCATGACGTATGAGCGGTTCCCCGCCGGTGAGCCGGACCTTGGTACATCCGAGAGATGCCGCAGCCCTGACAATGCCCCGGATTTCGTCCACCGACAGTTCATCGGAACGCGGACAGTCCCCGCGCCCGCCGCTGCAGTAGGCACAGCCGAAATTGCACCTTCCGGTAACCGAAAGACGGAGATAATTGATTTTTCGGGAAAAAAGATCCTGCACGGTGCTAATACCTTCCGAAAGTACAGTTAGGAAAATGACAGACGGAACAGCTCTGGCAGAGACCGCCGTCACCAAGCCCAATCAGCTCATCACGGGTAAACTTCACCCCGGTAAAAACCTGTGGCAGGAGAACGTCCGTCATGGTAACCGGAAGAGCTATGGCCGCTCCGGGAACCCCCATGATCGCAACGTCTCCCATATAGGCCACGAGAGTCATGTTGCCGGGCTGTGCCGGCATGCCGTAGGAAATGATGTCCGCTCCCAATGACTTTATGGCCGTCGGGGTAAGATCGTCCGGATCCACCGACATGCCTCCCGTAAAGATGAGAAAATCGGCCCCCTGCTCCAGATAGGACGCGGCGGCATTCCCAATCATTTCCAGAACGTCATCGCACACGGTCACTCCGAGTATGTCAGCAGGATACTTTGACAGCTTGGCTCTCAGCACCGGCTCAAACTTATCCTTTATCCTGCCGTGGTAGACCTCCGAACCGGTAATGACAATTCCCACCTTAAGGTGCCGGTACGGCAGGATTTTAAACAGCTCCCGCTGCCGGCACAGTTCCTCAACTTTAAGAATGTTTTCCTCTCTGGTGGTAAGGGGAACGATTCTCATGGACGCGAGCTTCATTCCGGGCTTTACGGGATAATGATCGGGAACCGAGCATATCGTGACGTCCTCAACATGATTGATTTTTTTCAAAAGTTCAGTATCTGCACGGAACAGACCTTCGGTTTCGGCAAACATCAGCATCTTACCCTCGGACGGTCCTTCAAAACGGACTCCCGGCACGGAAGCCGCGGCCGCCATTCTCAGGGCACAGTCGTCTTCATGGATTTCCGTGATTTCGTCATCCCAGACGAACACATGGCGCTTGCCGATGTTTAAAAGATGTTCCACGTCCTCTTCTCGGATAACGTCATTACGTTTAAAGGCCGGGCCCTTAAAACCGTCACGCATTTCGGTAATGTCATGGCAGAGTTTCATGCCCACGGCATCACGTACATCAATCTTTTTCATGCCGACACGTCACCTCTAAATCATGAATCCGTCAAAAATCTCACCCGCATGCACGGGACCGTGTCCTGCCGGTATTATCACAATAAGATTGGCTCCGGCCATACTGCTGATGACGGCATTCCCCTGTTCTGATGAAGGTCGCATGCAGATCACTCCATTCTCAATACTCATCCTGCCTCTTAAAAGACGTTCACCTTTGGCGCTTTTGCCGAAATCTCCCGTCATTTTCACCTTTATCATTTCCGGCAGCCAGTTACTTTCACCGGCATATTTCCTTAATACCGGTCTGCAGACTGCGTAAAAAGATGTCATGGCTGAAGCCGGATTACCTGACAGGGCAAAGCAGGGCTTACCGTCACGGAAACCGTAAACGGCGGCCATCCCCGGCTTCATTTTTACTCCGTGACACAGAATTTTCACCCCGGCCCTTTCCATGGCTTCGGGCACAAAGTCGTAGTCCCCTGCGGAAACGCCGCCGGTAATCACCACCGCATCATGACTTTCGAGGTTATCGGAAATAAGCTTCGCAATCAATTCCGGATCATCTCCGGCAAGCCCCGCATAGGCCGGAATGCATCCGCACCTTCCGAGTTCGGCTTCGAGCATGTAGCGGTTGGTATTGTATATAAGGCTTCCCGTAAGCGGTTCCCCGACCTCGGCAAGCTCACTCCCCGTACTGATTACGGCAACCCGCGGTTTGCGGAACACCCCGGTATTAACAATCCCCTGGGATGCCAGCATGCCGACGACAGCCACGTCGGCCACGGTTCCCTTTTGAGCCAGAAGAAAGCCGGACCTCACGTCCTCTCCGGCCCTCACCACGTTCTGACCGGACTTAAGCGGAGCCCTCATGGTCACGCTGTTTTCGTCAAAAACGGTGTCCTCGTATTTCTGCACGCAGTCGGCTCCTTCGGGAATCGGAGCGCCGGTCAGGATTTTGACGGCCTCTCCGTTTTTTACCGGAGCCCCAGCCGTGTCTCCGGCCTTTATTTCATAAATAACCTTAAGGGTTACGGGATTATCCTCCGAAGCACCGGCGACATCCTCACTCTTAAACGCATAACCGTCAAACGGTGATCGGTCATAATGAGGAATCATCATTGACGCGGTAATGTCCGAGGCGATGACCCTGCCGCAAAGACAGGACAGTCCGGCGGTTTCCGTTCCGACGGTTCCGGTCACTTCCAGAAGCCTGTCCCTTGTTTCCCTGAAAGACAATTTTTTCAACACAGACATTTAAAATTCCTCACGTTAATCCCCGTAACGGCATGAAGGAGTCATCGGGAACAAACAGACTGATTTCCCTCCGTCCGTCCCAATGCCAGACGTCCCCCGACACCTGCCAGTACAGGATAAGAGCATCCGCCGTATCCCTGCGGCGAAGCTCCACGACATAATTAAAGAGATTCTCCGTCACCTTCAGGATGACAAAATCATAAAATCTTCCGGGACGCCCTTCGGCCTTCACGGTTTTCAGGTCATTCATGCGCAGTCCCGCCGCTGTAATTTCCCCGGAGCAGTCCGTCGCTGTAGACCTGAAGCTCATCCCCCAGCCGGGAACGTGAACGACTCCGTTTCCGTCCGCGTTTGCCGGAGCAATGTTTTTGACTCCGGTTAGTCTCGCGCCGCAGACGGTACGGGGATTTTTAAACACCTCTTCGGTACTCCCCTCAATTTCGACCGTTCCCTCATGCATGACCGCCACCCGAGAGCTCAGTCTGTAGACCTCGTCCCTGTTATGGGATACCAGAAGAACGGTTTTGCCGAAGCCCTTCATGACTTCCGCGAGTTCGTTTTCCACGGCAAAGCGCAGATGTTCGTCCAAAGCCGAAAAAGGCTCGTCCAGCATGATTATTTCGGCATCGTTCACCAGAATTCTGGCAAGTGCCGTACGCTGCATCTCACCTCCGGATATGGCCGTTGCCGGACAGTCCCTCACGTCATTAAGATGCAGACGCGAAATAACGTCGTCAGCCTTTTTTTTCCTTTCCGCCGATGAGGCCGCATTTCTGACGGAACAGAGAACGTTCCCGAAAACCGTCATGTTCGGAAAGAGGGCATAATTCTGAAAAAGATACCCCACGTTCCTCTTTTGCGGAGGAAGATTTATGCCCTTTTCGGAATCAAAAAGCACGCGGCCGTTAAGCTCTATCCTGCCCCTGTCCGGTGTCGCCACACCGGCTATGCACTTAAGCGTCATGGACTTTCCGCAGCCGGAAGCTCCGAGTATGGACATGATGCCGTTCCCCGCGGTAAATGAAACCTTAAGGGTGAAATTATCCAGTTTTTTTTCAATATCTACCGTCAGGGACATTAAATTTTTTTCCTGTGCTTTTCAATCAGGTTCATGAACATCAGTACCGCAAACGAAATCAGCAGATTAATGATGACCCACTTTACGGCCAGAGCATCGTTCTCGGTACGCCACAGCTGATACACGGTGGTGGATATGGTGGCCGTTTCCTTGGGAATGTACCCTGACACCATGCTGGTGGCACCGTACTCCCCCAGCGCTCTGGTAAATGAAAGCACCAGACCTGCCATGATTCCCGATTTGCATACGGGAAGCAGCAGACGCCAGAATATAAAGGTGTTGCAAAGTCCCAGGGTTTTGGCGGCATGAATGATATTCTCGTCAAATGACTCAAAAATGCCCCTGCACGTACGGTACATGAGCGGAAAGCAGACCACTGTGGTGGCAAACACCGTTGACCACCAGTTCATGGTAAGCCTTAGGTCAAAATAATCCATAAAAAAACCGCCGATGGCTCTGTTCGGTCCCAGAATGCGCAGCAGCAGATATCCTATGACCGTGGGAGGCAGAACCAGGGGAATCGTCAGAATAACGTCCAGAATTCCCTTCAGTACTCTCGGAAGTCTGGATATGTAATAAGCCGCCGCGGTTCCGACAAAGAAGATGATTGCCGTGGATATCAGGGCTATTCTTACCGAATTGTATAACGGATATAAATCCATGCCTAATTACTCCGTACCGCTTCCTTCACCTTTTCTTTTGGGACATCAGCCTCTCATTTTCCGTCTGACGGCGCTATGACCGTAAATCCCACGCTTTCAAATATCTTTCGGGACTCATCGTTTTTCAGATATTGAACAACGTCAGCGGCCTTTCCCGGATGTTTTGACTGTTTTAGGACGGCAACGGGATAAATGACCCTGCCGACGGCATCTTCAGGAGCCGTGTCAACGGCCGTAAGCTTTGCGGATTTGGCATCCGTGGCGTAGATAATCCCGGCATCGGCCACGCTCTCCTTCACCTGAGTGGTAATCTCCTTAACGTTGTTTCCGATGGTCAGAGTCCTGCTGCCGTACAGATCATCCGGATTCAGGCCGTAAGCCGAAAACAGTTTGGCCGTGTACTGCCCCACGGGAACATCGGAATTCCCCACCGCAAGAAGGATATCTCCTTCTCCGAGCCTTTTTATCAGATCGTCAAATCCCTTTATGTTCTTCGGATTACCGTCAGGCACGGCCAGAACAACCTTGTTCTGCAGCAGATCCGTTCTGGTTCCGCTCAGAAGATAACCGTCATTCTGCCCGTTTCCGGATTCCAGCTGATTCATCTGCTTAGGTGAGGCGGACATGAAAATGTCGCAGTAGGCACCCTCGATGATCTGGGTTTTAAGCGTTCCCGAAGAATCAAAGCTGAACACGATTTCCGTGTCGGGATGCTCCGACTCGTATCTTTCGGCTATGGCAGAAAGGGTTTCAGTCATTGAAGCTGCCGCAAAGAAGGTAATTCTCGTCCTTTCAGCCTTTGGGGCATCCGCCTTCACGTTATCCGCATCACCGCCTCCGCACCCTGCGCTCATCATGGAGGCAAAGCCCAGAGAGGCAATAAACCGGGCGACCTTTTTCATTTTTCTTCCGTGCTTTACGGCTGTTTCTGAATCATTTCTCATTCTCTTTACACTCTCAAAACGTTATTTGCGGCCGCATTCGCCATCCAGACCGAGCAGTATTTTTATGCCGTGCTCAAGCTGGGGAAGACAGACGTCAAGACATTCATCCACGGCTTTTCTGCTTCCCGGAAGATTGACTATGAGCGTACGGTTTCTGATGACCGAAGCGGCCCGCGACAGCATGGCGCGCCCGGTTACCTTAAGTGACTCTGCCCTTATGGCTTCGGCAATCCCCGGAGCATTGCGGGTGGCAACAGCCATTGTGGCCTCTGGAGTCACGTCACGCGGTGAAAAACCGGTTCCCCCGGTGGTAATAATGAGATTTATGTTTTTTTCATCGGCAAGACGGATTAATTCGTTTCTTATCCTATCCTCATCGTCAGGAAGAAGAACATAATCGGTCACCGCGTATCCTGCCGCAGTGAGGCGCTCCTTTACGAGCATTCCGCTCTCGTCCTCCCTGAGTCCGGAAGCCCCCCTGTCGCTTAAGGTTACAACCGCGGCCGTAAGCTTTGTTTTTTCAGTATTTTCCATAACCGTAACCTCATCCCCTTTTCTCAGGATTCCGCCTTTTATTACCTTCGCAAATATACCGTTACCCGGCATGATGCACTCACCCATTTTCCTGAATATGGCACAGTGTGAGTGACACTGCTTGCCAATCTGGGTTATTTCAAGAATGCATTCCCCGACAGACAGCCTGTCCCCCACGGAAATACCGCGGAAGTCCAGGCCTTCCACAATCAGGTTTTCCCCGAAATCACCGGGAGAAACTCCCGCCCCCTTCTGATTGAAGTCATTTATTTTATTCTGCGGAAGCAGACTTATCTGACGGTGCCAGTGGCCGGCATGGGCATCATTCTCAATGCCCCAGTCAGCCGTGAGCACGGCCTCTGGAACTTCCTTCTTTGCGGTGCCTCTTCTGAGGCTTATGCATATATTGCGGATTAATCCGGATTTGCTGTTCATTATTGTCCTGTCATCTCTTATTTATTCTTATTGTGTCCGGCACATCCCCTGCAGAAATTTCTGCAGGACTGAGGTCTCGGGAGCACTGCCACCGGCAGACTTAATTCGGGTACCGTGCTTTCCGTCAGATCGGCCAGAGCCTCCAGCCCTTCATCAGACATGGCGTTAAATGCCGGCAGATCCAGACGTCCTTTCAGGGTTTCGGCCATGACTCCGGCAACGGCAAAGGTTCTTTCCGTACACCTTTCCGAAAATTCACCTTCATTCTTAAGACATACGATGCGCGGAAGATCGAATTCATAACCGCCCTCCACGATGCAGTAGTCAAGATCCGCCACGCTGAGGATTGACAGGGTCTGATTTATGTCCTGAGGAGCCGGATAAATGAAGTCCACTTCCCTTTTTCCGTAAGCCACAACCACGTCCGCACCTGCCTCCGCATGACGGGCGGTGTTCGAATGTCTGTCCGCATCAATGGTAAACACGGGACAGTTAATGCACTTAACCGTTCCGACTCTGTAACCTCTCTGCTTCAGCTTTTTTATCAGACATTCAACTGTAGTGGTTTTTCCGGATTTACGAACTCCGACAATTTGAAAAACTTTCATGTCCAGATGCGCCTCAACAAAAACAAAACAGCTGAAAGCATGCAATTCAGCCTGAGTATGTCTTTGAGAGATATTAACGTAATTTCAGAGCGAGTGCATTATGCAGATCCGCTATTTTTGACCTTCACTTGCTTTTTGAAAGTTGTAAACGTCGAAACAGTCACCAATATGGTCTTTGCGTTGACACGAAATAAAAACCAGGAAACTCTATGATGCAGTGACAGCAGCAATTTTCGGATTTTCCTTTTATTCACCATTCTGTAAAAATGTCCTGTCACCATTACAGTAACAGGACATTTAATCTGTATTTACGCTTACTCACTGTATGCACGTCATAATCATGTGGATTACCGCAAAATCAGAGATAAAAAAAATAAAAGCCGGCTCCCTCCGGCTGATATTTACATGACGGAACGAATCGGGTCACATGTCACCAGGCAACCGGGTTCGAATCAGCGACGCCTACTATGAGTTTTCGGCCTCGTTCAAATCATACGGGCAGTCATTGGCAAACTGCATGCTCTTTAATGTGGTTGCATTGATCTGAGCCATCATTACCAGGAAAGCTTCCATCTGTCTTTCAGATACGGTCTCAAAATCCAGAGCGTTATGGAGACTTAATTCCAGAAGATTGCGATCATTTTCTTCATGATCACTGCCGATTCTAATTATTCCTTTCATAGCACATTCTCTAATTGTTTAACCTAAACCTGCTTACTCCCAATAGGCTTAGTTATGGTAACTGTCAAACAAATGTAATGATTCTTTGTAGTTGTTTATTATCAGTGCATCATTACCCATCTCTTGTATATCTCTAAAGATAACAGAAAAAACTTATCATTTCAGATAAATGAATAAAATATCGATAGCACCTCACAAATCTGAAATCATTTTCATGATGTCTATCATAATTTATTTTTTGGTTTTTAGAAAGATTAATGTCCTAATTTTGATTATTTTTTGTCAGTCATCCGTGCTAAAGTGGCAAAATTATACCATATTGTTCAAAAAATATACAACACTCTCTTTAACTGAAAAACGTTTTTTGAAAAAATTTTCGTTTTGAGACTAAAAATTAATAAATTTTCTGTAATAATCTTCCGCATTCCTCAGAAAAAATACTTTTTTAAAGGACGGTATCTGCAGACATCAGGATTTTCATGCCGCTTACGGAAACTGTTTTATCAGGCACTGACGGTACGTTTTACTCTGATGACGTTCTGTTCCCTGTCGTTGTCCACGGTATAGAATTTTCTGTTGTCAGGATGCCTGAAGAGGAAGGCGGTCCCCGTCGGTCTGTTCTCCGGAATTCCGTAATACGGGGCAGACGCATAGTAGTTCACGGTATTTCTGACTCCGGCTTCGCGGTAAATGATGTAACTGCGGCATTTCAGCTTTCCGTGCTGCATTACGGCGTGTCCGCCGTAAATCTCCACCGCCACCCCAACAGGTTCAAGCATGACGGGGCATACGCGTCTTTTAAGATAACCGCGCATAAACGTGCAGAACAGATAGCATATAAGCAGATAGACAACGTAACAGGCGCATACGGCGGCTATAATCAGCAGCATGCAGGCGGCTCCGGTACTGATGAAATGAATAAAGGCCTTATTCACGTATACTACGGCCAGACAGAACAGAGTAACTCCCGAAAAAATGAAAAAAGTCTTTCCCAGCGCCCTTCTGCAGCACATGTCCACAACAGGTTTCTGAAAAACTATTCCCGCATGAGCGAGTTCCTCTACGGTTTTGCAGTAATCAGGTAAATTGATTTTGTCCATAATCTTCTGAAATATCCGGAAGCCACTCTCCTGAACTTTTCAGAAATTTTAGTTAACAGACAGGCTTTAGGCAACAGAAAAACACGAATAAAGGCCTGTTTGTTTGCAATCTTTTGACACAGGTTAATAATTTACCTCAGAAAACTGCCGTGATTACGGTGAAGCTTTTTCCGCACTTCCTCGCTGATAGCGTGTTTTTTGTTTTACGCTGCAGTATGAACCGTCCGGGATCCGCACAAAAAAACCGATGCATCCGCATGATGCACCGGTTTTCTTACAGACTCCGTGTCAGAGACCTTTACTTTGCCCTGGAGGTCTTTGACGTCTTTGCGGTTTTAGTCGCTTTGGCTGTTTTTGAAGCCTTTTCCACCGAAGCAACCTCCCAGGTCCTGCTCTCCTCGTTATAGAAGGCTGTAAATCCTGTTGACTTGCCCTCGGCGTTTTCAGCCATCACGTACTGCTTCTTGGTCTTGCGTGAGAAACGGATTACGGTAGGATTGCCGTCACCGTCAGCAACCGGAGCGGTTACAAAGTATCTGAACTTTTCAGGAAGGCTGTCCTGATGAGCCACGAGTTCACTTACCTTTGGAGCTCTGGTTTCACGCACCTTAGGGAAGGCGTTTGAAGCCAGGAAGATGCCTGACGCACCGTCACGCAGCACAAAGTGAGACTTGCCGTCCTTGCAGATAAGATCCTCAAAATCAACAGGATCTTCTCGTGGAGGAGCTATTTCACCGTTCTTTAAAATCTTGCGGGTGTTGCCGCATTCCTTGCTGGTACAAGCCATGTAACTTCCGAAACGGCCGTTCTTGAGTTCCATCGGCTGACCGCAGCGGTCACAGGTAATGGTAGGACCTTCAGCTCCCTTGAGCTTGAAATTGCCCTCTTCTATTTCATAACCCGGACAGTTAGGATTTGCCGAGCAGATATGAATCTTGCGGTGTTCATCTATCACGTAGCCGATCATTACCGAATTACAGATAGGACAGCGGCGCTTGGTTCTCAGGAATTCACTTTCAGAATCCTCGTTCACGAACATAGGCAGCTGATCCTCTGCAACCAGATTGATGGTCTTGCGGCAGGAGTTTTCAGACTTCTTTGACTTGCCGGAGTAATTTGAACAGGCCAGGAACACGCCGGTAGTGGCATTCTTGATAACCATGTTGCTGTGACATTCAGGACAGGCGATGGAGGTTACCACCGATATGTTGCTGTGCATGCCGCCTTCATCTTCAGACTTGCGGGCGGTATCCAGCTCTTCCTTGAAGCCCTTGTAGAAGTCGTTCAGACAGGTCAGCCAGTCCAGATGGTTTTCAGCTATGTCATCCAGCTTGTTTTCCATTTCACGGGTGAAGTCATAGTCCATCAGATCATTAAAGCTGCTCTTGAGACGGTCTGTAACGATTTCGCCCATCTTTTCCGCAAAGAAGCGGCGCTGTTCGATTTTAACGTAGCCTCTTTCCTGAATGGTGGAAATAATGGTTGCATAGGTTGACGGTCTGCCGATACCTCTCTTTTCCAGTTCCTTAACCAGAGTCGCTTCGGTATATCTTGCCTCAGGACGGGTAAAGTGACGATCCGCCAGAATGTCGCTGACGTCAAGCTGATCACCGACGCTCATGTCAGGGAGCAGAACATCCTTGCGGCTGCGGTCAATCTTCATCCAGCCGTCGAACTTGATGGTCTTGCCTGAAACCTTGAATCTGAAATTACCGGCGTCAGCCTGAATTTCACGGTTAAGGAGTACGGCGCTGCTCATCTGACAGGCCAGAGTACTGTTGCGGATCAGAGTGTACAGTTCGGCCGCATCCTTGCCGAGAGCCTTGGAGATAACCGCGCTTTCACGGGTGATATCAGTCGGTCTGATGGCTTCGTGCGCGTTCTGTGCATTGTCTGATGAACTGTAGTGTCGTTCCTTCTCCGGAACATATTCGTCACCATAGGTTGCGGAAATGTATTTTCTGATGTCGGCCAGAGCTTCCCTGCTGAGATTCAGGGAGTCGGTTCTCATGTAGGTGATGAAACCCGCTTCATAGAGAGCCTGTGCCAGCATCATGGTCTTCTTTACGCCGAAGCCCAGCTTGTTTGATGAGGCCTGCTGCATTGAAGACGTATTGAGAGGAGGATACGGAGCGGTGTGAACTTCCTTTTCCTCATTCTTTGTCACCCTGAAGATCTGCTGTCTGAGCTCTTCAAGATATCTGTCAGTTTCTTCCTGTGAACCTGAATGGAAAGGCTTGTCCCTGTAATGAGTCAGAGCGAATTTCACTTCCTCGCCGTTTCTGCTGAGCAGTGCGTCGATATTCCAGTATTCTTCAGGAATGAATGAACGGATCTTCTCTTCCTTCTCCACTACGAGACGTACGGCAACTGACTGCACGCGTCCGGCACTCAGACCGCGCCCCACCTTCTCCCAGAGAAGAGGTGAAACCATGAAGCCCACCACACGGTCCAGAAATCTTCTGGTCTGCTGGGCGTTGACCATGTTCAGGTCAACTTCAGAAGGATGCTTGAATGCTTCGGTAATGGCGTTTTTGGTGATTTCGTTGAAAACCACGCGCTTGAACTTTTCTTTCGGTAAACCGATTACTTCCTGCAGATGCCAGGCGATTGCTTCCCCTTCGCGGTCCAAATCGGTTGCGAGATATACGTAGTCACTCTTCTTGGCTTCAGCCACCAGTTCGGCTACTACCTTTTCCTTGCCGGGAAGAATCTCATACTGTGGAGCCCAGCCCTTCTTCTCAGGGTTGATACCCATGCGGTTAAACAGTTTGGCGTCTTTTTCGGATGCGGTACGCGCTCTTTTAACGGGCTCTGCCGATGTTCCTTTGGCCTTTGCCTGTCCTGACGGGAGATCCCTGATGTGACCCACGCTGGACTTAACCACATAATTACTGCCTAAATATTTGTTTATAGTATGCGCCTTTGCCGGGGATTCCACTATAACCAATGACTTACCCATACCGCAATATACCTCAATGTTTTTCAGGGCTCGCGCCGGGAGGCGGGAGCCGGAATTCCGTTATTCAAATATAAATGTATATGATACAGAAAACAATGTCTATCTGTATCCCTTAAAACCTAGACGGTGTATCACATCCGTGATTACACCTGCCACTGCAGCCTTCGAAACTAAACGGCTTACGAATGAATTCTTTTTCTTTTCAGTGTAGCTGACATTGAATACCGCAGCGAAGTTATCCATGTTCCTGATAATGTATTCGTCTGAGGTCATCAGGCTGTCAACAAGACCGAGTTCAAGCGCTTCGGAAGCGAGCCATACTTCACCGGTGGCCAGCTTTTCAATATCCACGTTCTTTCTGAAACGGGCTACGTGAGCCTTGAAGATACGGTGAATCTGACGCAGCTCGTCACGGCACTTTTCCCTGGCTTCCTCAGTGTTTTCACCGAAAGTGGAGAGGGTTCTCTTGTATTCGCCGGCAGTAATCTGTTCATAATCCACATCATACTTCTTCATCAGTCTGTTGAAGTTAGGAAGTTCCATCACCACGCCGATTGAACCGATGTATGAGAACGGAGCCGCGATGAGATTGTCCGCCACGCAGGCCATAAGATAACCGCCGCTGGCCGCCACCTCGTCAACCGCAACCGTAAGTCTGGCTCCGGTTCTCCTGAGACGTTCGAGCTGGGAAGCAGCAAGGCCATAGCCGTTTACGGTACCGCCGGGTGAAGTGAGTCTGATTACCACTTCATCTCCTTCAGCCAGTTCATCGGCAAGAAGGTTTACGGCTCTTCTCAGATATTCAACCTCGTTGCAGTCGGTTGAACCGTCGAAATCAATCACGAACATCAGTCTGCCGGTTACGGACACGGTCATGTCCGAATTTACTGAAAGAGTGAAACCGTTGGATTCCTTGAGATTTACTGATTCGATTACTTCCTCTTCGGTTTCATCACTGTCTGCCTTCGCTGCTTCCTCAGTGTCTTCAGCTTTTGCTTCAGCCGGCTTTTCGGCTTTATCGGCCTTTCCGGCCTCAGAGGCGCTGTCCTTCGCTTCGGCTTCGGCAGCCTCGTGTTCCTTCTTTCTGAAGTTTATAAGGGCTTCAAAACCCTGCTGTACAAGCTTCTTGTTGGCGTCCTTGTCTTCGCCTTCCTTTAATTCGTCGCCCTTTTCCTTGATTTTGTTGAAAACCTCATAGGTATCGTCATCAAGAGCCTTGAGCATGCTCTTTTCCAGCTTTTCCTTTTCCTCGCTTAAACGATCACCGTAGTTCTCGATGGTGAAGATGATGTCATCATCCTTCTTTTTGTTTTTGGCGGATACCGCGGACACCACAGACTTGATAACGGCACCGCAGACAACAGCCAGGACAGCCAGCACAACCAGAATAATAACCACCTTGGAGGCGAAAAGTAACAGTTCTAACCAGAAATCGTACATAACAGGAATATTCCTTTTTCAAGACGGGGCTTGTTCCCCGCATCATGTGAGTTCCCGGGTACCGGTAAGACGCCGGAACGGCGTTTTTTCACAATAATAAGGTACGGGGCCTCAAAAATATTTGGTAAATTACAGATATAAAACGTATTTTGTCAAGATTTATGAATTATTTTTTATCTTTCTGACAAATATTGTCTATTTTACGAGCAATTTTTAACCAGAGATTCCTTCCTTTCATTAATTATCAGTCAAGCTTCAGAACATCACCCGGGACATCAGTCCTTTCTGCTGATTCCGACACCCGAAACCGCAAAAAGCAGAACCACGGCTATGGCGGTAAAAACAATTCCCGTCTCAAAAACCAGCACCGTTCCCCCGGCCGACATGGCTCTTGACACTAGATATCCGGAAATAATGCCTCCGGTGTGAACGCTGTTGTTGTAGAGCGTCGTGGCCTGTCCGGGGAATTTCGGCAGCAGTTCCTGCATGTATACCATGCCGAGGCTGGCGAGTATACCTATGAAGATGGCATTGAAAATCTGCATGAAAAGAAGAGAGACGGAGCTTATAGGTCCGAAGGAGAGACTTACATAGAACAGACAGCCGAAGCATCCGCAGAGGATAATCAGGGTTTTCAGGCCGATTTTACGGGCAAGTCCGCCGCAGTAAATCATTACCGGAATTTCCAGGAGAGCAGCAAGTCCCATCATGACGCCCGGAAGTCTGTTCGTGTCAATCAGCGTTCCGGCAACGGAAGCCTCCCTGGTAACAAAAACCGGCATGCTGATAAGATAGGCTGAATTGCAGCACCAGAGCAGCATGAATGCCAGAAACAGAAAGACAATGCTCATGACATTGCCCGACTTCAGCAGATTTTTAAAGCCGTGGGAAGAGTCTCCTTTCACGTCTTCCGCATGCGCCTCAGACTGAGAGTTCCTTCCGGTTTCATTCGAATTTTCGGAATCCATGAGCTCACCGATGGATGAAGACGGCGTATCTTCAAAATCATGCTCGGAACCGGATTTGAACAGAGCCTTTGGCATCATGAAGAACGCCACCAGCGCTCCGGTCAGGAAAATCATGGTTGCCACCATAAAGGTGAACCGGCTGCCGTAGTCCACGAAAAGAACATAGGCTATCGGAGGTGTCATGACCCATGACAGAGAGAACACGGCACGCAGATATGAGGTAAACATCAGCGCATCACCGTATTTAAGCAGCGCATACTCGCGGGCCAGTGCAAACACCTGCGGCGTAGCCACCATGGAAATGCTTGAAAAAGCCACGCCCGCGGTCACGATAATGCCGTAATCGGGAAAGAATATATAGGTCAGTGTCGTGAGAGCACCTGCGGAATAGCCCAGTATCATCAGATCGCGGCGGGACAGCTTTGAATCCGAAAATTTCGCTATTATCTGGGTTACGATGATTCCGCTTACGGCGGAGATGATGAAGAAGTTACCGAGCTGACTGCCGTCGGCATGAACCTCGTTCATCAGGTAGAGGCTCATTATCGGCAGGGTCATGGCCAGAGAAGAACCGGAACAGAATATTAATGTCAGAAATGAAAAGAATCTTTTATTAAGATATTCCTTAATCATACAAACCTGCCTGCCGAAATCATGTCTCGGCCTCAAAGGCATCCGCATCAGCGGAACCTGCGGGAATAACAACTGCAGATTCAGGCACGGATGCATACATGCTACGGCATGATTTCAGATCCCCGTCATGCCGGAATAACGCACGTGATTATTCTTCGTCTGCTTCGGCGCCCTCGTCGGCACCTTCGGCTCTTTCAATGATTCTGATGCCGTTTTCAAGAAGCTCGATACGGTGCATTCTGTAGAGACCGCCGATAACCTTCTTGAACTTGCCCTTGCTCATATGGAAACGCTGTTCGATTTCCTCCGGACTTGAAAAGTCCCCGAACGGCAGGAAGCCATCCGCAAGAGCCAGCTCGCGCAACAGAAAATCGGTACTGCTGGCAACCCCGGTCATTCCGCTTCCGGAAAGAGAGAGATTAACCCTGTAGTCACGACGGATTGAATGAATGTATCCCTTCATTCTCCTGCCTTTGACAAGGTCCACACCCAGAGCGTCCTTTTCGGCAAGAAGACCGTAGAACAGATTGTTGACCAGCATCTTGTAGCCCAGCGGAGTATGGCTGATTACGGTAAGATCGACTCTGTCTCCTGACTTGAGACTGCAGCCTCTCGGGAGGGTATCACTTACGAAACGGTCAAACTTCTGGGTTCCGAAGAGGCGTCCGTCCCTGTCCTTTGCCACGTAAACCAGACATTCATCTCCAGGCTTCAAACGGCGGAGCTGTTCCCTGAACGGAATCATCAGATCCTTGCGGATGCCCCAGTCAAGATAAGCGGCCCCCGGAGTAACGTCCCTGACAGTCAGTCTGCCTGCTTCTCCGAGCAGAACCCTTGGACGGAGGGCGGTGACGGTCAGTCTGCCGTCATCCATGTAACAGAACACCTCAACCAGCAACCCCGGTGTCGGATTTTCAGGAAGCTGAGACAGGGGAAGAAAGACCTCGCCGTATTTTCCGGCGTCCAAAAAGCCACCCTTGTCATCCACTCTGACCAGAGCGAGTTCATTCATTTTTCCGATTTCAACTTCCATAATTACCCAACCTTAACGTTTACATGCCGGGAGGCGGTTCCGTTCAATAAATTCTCAATCAAATCATATAAAAAAGCGCCCTGAAATAAACATAATTTACTTTCAGGACGCTGTTTTTCAGATTATGTCGTAAACTGAATTACACACGCATAAAATCGATGTGAATTAAAGTACCGTTTACTGGGTGACGCTGAATAGCTACAGGCTTAACAGCGATTTCTTCACCGCCGGCTACAGCTAAAACGATGCTGTCTTCATAGAAAGACTTGTTCTGCTGAGCAGTGAAGAGCTTTGCGTTATCTAAAGATAAAGCAACTGGTTCCTTGTCACCACCATATACGATTACTGGAAGAAGGTTGTTACGACGAAGGCGGCGGCTCGCACCTTTCCCGAAGTCGTTACGAATCTGGGCATCAAACTTATAAGCCATTTTAAATTCTCTCTATATAGTAAATTTAAACAATCGGACTGACAATGCGACCGTCGTCAATCCATAAAAAAACCGGTCAACCGATTTATGCGAGCGAAGTTTACCATTAGGTCATTAATTTATCAAGGTTTTTTGTGGTAAAAATCACTCTGTCGGTTTTTCCGGTGTTTTTTCCTGTTTCTAAAGGTACTGTTTCAGTCTCTCTTCAAGAGAATTCAGCATGTCATCATCTTTATTCACGGATAATTCATCAAGATGTCTGACATATTCCGGATTACTCAGTCTGTTTCTGGAAGCCTCCATCAGCTTACTGAAGGTATTGCACCGCGGATACTCAGCATGCATTTCGTTTGATTCCCTTATCTTGTAAACCAGTGTAGCGATAAGCAGTACGGTCATCACCGCAAAGAACCAGCCTATTACATCGGCGAAAAATCCGATGTCCGTCCACACAAACATGATTAGCATTGCCACGTCGAATACGGTAATGAACGCTAGTGCCATCACCGTATCATCAACTGGCTGGACTCTGTTTTTAAAGACAGTCATTACCTGTTCATACTTTTCCTTCGGATTCCCGGTTGTTCTATACGCCAGTTCAACGGCATTTTCATCATAATTGTATTTATGACACTGCGGACATTCACGGATGGCGGGTCCTATGTGCATTTCTCTGTCCGGATTGATTTCATTACCGCAGTACCAGCAGACTCCTTCATGACATCTGTCAATGACTTTAGGGTTCTGAGATTCCTTTTCAGCAGACTCTGCTTCCGCGGAATCCCGGTCCCCCGCTTTTTCAGGTCTCTGTCCCTGTCTGAAAAGAAAGGAACTCCATCTGTTCAGAATGTCCCGATAGTATTCTGGAATAAACACTCCGGATTTATCAAGAATCTTGAGATGCGCCACGTTGTGCATTTTTCTGCCGGATTCCGCCAGAATCATTTTTCCGGGAAGCGCGTAGTAATTTCTGTACCTTCTGAGGCATCCCGCAAGATACGCGAACCCCGGCACAACAATCGCTATTGCCACCAGAATTCTGAAGTCACAGGAGTGAAATCTCACCACAATGTACACGACCATAAGGAACATGAACACCAGTGTAAAACCGACGCCCCAGATGGTTAATCCGGTCTTGCGTCTGATGCGGTCGTATTCCCTTACCCCGCCGTTCACGGCCTCGCGAACCCCGTCAGCGGCAAACACGGTACCGCATTTGCTGCAGATAACCACGGGATTCCCCATGGGATTTTTATCTCCGAATATCTCAACGGTATTATCTTTCTTTGTCTGACATTTAGGACATGTTACTTCTATCAACATGATGAATTCTTCCGGAAAACAAAAGCATAATCCGCCGGTTTCCTTCATTCGGTCTCTCTTAAGTGACTCATCATGACGGCCCTGCCGGCGGCAATACAAACATACATACCATGATATATGCTGCTACTGTAATTATAAACCGCGTCATTTGACATCTGCGAGAAAATTCAAGAGATCCCGGAAACATGTTTCCTTTCCGGGAATAAAAACGGAAATTATCTTACAGAAGCATAAAAAAGGATCGGCTCCTTTCAGAGCCGATCCTTTCAGGTACTGAAAATCATGGAACAGTCAGCGGGAAAAAATCATCCGCACCGTCTTCCATATTTTCCCGTAACGGAAACTCCCCCGCTTCAGATTCTGTGCTTAACGGTTCTGTAAACAATGGTAAGAGACAGAATAACCAGCAGAGCCGCCATGAAAATCAGGAAGATTGAAGAAACCGTAAGAACGGTATTGGTACTGATATTCTTCACGGCGATTTCCACAAGACCCCAGATACTCATTACAATCATCAGCACTGTAGGAATAAGGGCGATGATGTAATTAGCCTTTTTGGCGAACAGGTAAATGGTTACGGCCAGAAGAGTCAGTGAAGCCAGCAGCTGGTTGGATGCACCGAATACCGGCCAGATGGCGGTGGCACTTCCGGAAAATACCATGAAGCCTGCCAGAACAAGCACCAGCAGTGAAGCCACAAAAGCATTTGATGAAGTAGCCTTAAGCATACCAAACACCTTTCTAAGACCTCTGTCTGTCACAGGAGATTCACATGGAGCCCTGACATACTCAATCCTGTCGGAATCCCTGTGTTCCTTTACGTATGAAGGAGAGAAAAGTTCCTGCCATACGAAACGGCCGAGTCTGGTTGCGGTATCAAGTGATGTCAGCATGAATGCGGAAATTGACAGACTGATGAATACGGTACAGATTTCCACAGGCAGACCCAAAGCACCTACGAAGGTACCTATGCCTGAACTGAAGGCTGTAACCGGATTCTTTGCGGCTTCAGCAAAGTTCGCATCAGACAGCCAGATAACGGCAATTATACTCATTACGCCGAGAACACCTTCCACAATCATTCCGCCGTAACCGATTAACTGAATATCCTTTTCGGCACGGATCTGCTTTGAGGTGGTACCGGAAGATACCAGTGAATGGAAGCCGGAACATGCACCGCAGGCAATCAGAATGAACAGCTCAGGGAACAGACTGCTTTCTCCGGAACCTACCTTGACGGAATAATCAACAAAGCCGGTCAGTTCGATTGACGGATTGTAAACCACGATACCCAGAACCCCGAAAATAATCATGGCATAAAGGAGGTATGAGCTGAGGTAATCTCTGGGCTGCAGAAGCCACTGTACCGGACATACTGAAGCAACCAGAGCATAAATACCGAGAAATGCCAGCCATACGTTTCGAACCTGTTCACTGTCAAGACCGAACAGCACGGTTAAATCCAGCGGACATCTGTATGCCAGATAAACAGAGGCGAATACCAGCGGAACAAAGATGACGGTGGCTAGTCTCAGGGACATTCCGCGTGAGGTGCAGAAGCCGAAAACAGGCGCCATGACAATGAAGATGATTGAGGCGGTGGCCACGGCAGGACTTGCCACAAAGGTATTGGCTACCAGCATGCCGAACACTGCCACTACCAGGATGAGACATGCCCAGCAGAAGAACAGAAACAGCTGACGTCCCCAGATACTCATTATCTTTTCAATAATGTAACCTATTGAACGTCCGTTATTGCGTACGGAAAGGAACAGTGCCGCGAAATCATGCACCGCGCCGATGAATACGCAGCCAATGAAAATCCACATCAGCGCCGGAATCCATCCGAAGCGGCATGCCACGATAGGTCCGATTATGGGACCTGCACCGGCAATGGAGGCGAAATGATGTCCGAACAGGACTGCAGGATGAGTTGGAACATAATCCACGCCGTCATTGTTTACAACGGCAGGAGTTGCGATACTGTTATCGACTTTAAACAGTCTGGCTATGAATCTTCCGTAGATTCTGTACCCGAAAGCGAAATACAGCAGAGCAATAACCAGTAGAATTAAACCATTCATAAAAGCTAAACTCAGATATTTTTTTAAGATTTGACTACTTTAAATGCAAATAACCGTTCATTAAAAAGGTATCTGACAGTTCTCCAGTAACAAAATAAAAAAACAACCCCGCCACATAAAGTGACGGGAATAATCATCGACTGCAGATTATACCATGATCTTTACGTACATAATACAGTTGCCTGACATCTGCTTCGGATACCTGCCGAATCATCAGTTAACATCTGAATATTCACATATTTTGATGTATCTCATAATTACCAAAAAACATACGGTCTGACAGCCTGAACGGTGTTACGCTTGTAATTTGAAGATGTATCTGTAAATTATCGACCTGACAACACGTCCGCTGCAGATACGGCTGTTTATGCCGCCACATCTTTAACCGCTTCACAGATACTTCCTTTTTCAGCCGGAAATATCAAATGTGTAATGTCATACATACAGAGAGATACCGCAATGATAAAAATACTGATTTTACTGGCAGGTCTGCTTTTGATTAATTTCTGCGCCGGCTGCGCGAAAGTAGCCGTTCAGGGCCGTCAGGCCGACACTAACGCAAAGGAATTCAATCCGCCGCCGTCAGGCTGGTCCGGATTATACATATACCGCACCAGAAACATCATGGGATCTGCGCTTAAAAAAAGTCTGTACGTAGACGGCCAGTTCATAGGAGAAACAGCACGCGGAGTATTTTTCTACAGACTTGTTGAACCCGGAATGCATATTCTGAAAACCGAATCTGAATTCAGTGAGAATGATCTGGAGATTCAATGCATTGAAGGGAAAAACCACTACGTTAATCAGGCTCTCAGGCCGGGACTGTTTGTGGGAGGAGCCTATCTGTCCGTCGTTGAAGAAACTGAGGCACAGAATGACATAAAAGGCTACCGGCTCGCCGAAAACAAAGACAATCCGGAAAAAATCTGGAGGAATACACCGGAAGGCCCGGTACCGGCTCTATTCCGGGACCAAGAAACCGGAGTGATTTCGAGATATTAAATACCACTCAGGAATCCGACTGACCTTCCTTTTTTCATAATCATCAAACGGCAAATCCTCCGCACCGCCGTCATGCCGAGGCGAAACAGAGGACTGCCTGAAGACTGAAATCAGTCACCTGATCAGATGCGTACGCCTGATTCGTATAAAGCCTGAACGCTTCCCGCCTCCTTGAGTCGTGCAGAGAAGTCCAGCAGTCTGTTAAGGGAAATCAGTGCCTTCTGTCTGATATCCTCATCGACATGAATTTCATGTCCTTCAGGATTGTCCAGAAGCTTTTCAATGAGAGGAAGAGTATTCTGTCTCATCCATGGACAGTGGGCACAGCTCTGACAGGTGGCGCCGGCACCGCCGTTAGGAGCAGGGATAAGCACCTTGTCAGGACAAGCCTGTGAAATCTTGTAGAAAATACCGATATCGGTGGCAATGATGAATTCCTTCGCATCCATTTCCTTAACCTTGTTAAGGATCTGAGAGGTTGAACCGGCAAAGTCCGCCAGTGCGGTAACGTCGGCGGGAGATTCAGGATGAACCAGAACCCTGGCATCAGGATGTTCAGCCATGAGAGCCTTCAGTGCGGCAGCCTTGAAATCATCATGCACTATACAGTGTGCCTGCCATCTCAGCATTTCAGCACCGGTCTGATTGCAGATGTATGAACCCAGATGACGATCCGGAGCCCAGATAATCTTCTTGTCGCAGAGTTTAAGATATTCAATCATTTCCAGGGCAATGGAGCTGGTAACGACATAGTCGGCTCTGGCTTTTACGGCAGCGGAGGTATTGGCATAAACAACCACGCAGTGATCAGGATGCTCGTCGCAGAACTTTCCGAATTCATCTGCCGGACAGCCCAGATCAAGTGAACATTCAGCCTTTAACTCAGGCATGAGGATGGTCTTTTCAGGTGACAGAATCTTGGCGGTTTCCCCCATGAAACGCACACCTGCCACGATAATGGTTCTTGCAGGGTTGTTACGTCCCCATTTAGCCATTTCCAGCGAGTCACCTATAAAACCGCCGGTCTTTTCGGCAAGCTGCTGAATCTCGTTACCGGTATAGTAGTGAGCTATTATCACCGCATCCTTTTCCTTAAGCCTGGCTGCAATTCTGTCGGTATATTCTTCGATTTCCCTGCTGCTTAAAGGCTGAGGAATTTCTGGTAAACTGAGATTGGTTAAATCAGGAATGTACATTGCTCTATCTCCTGCATTCGGCTCTCTATTTCCGGTAACTGGATATATCCGTTTTTTCATCCGGCTGAACCGTTTCAATGCCTTCTTATACTTGTCTTAATATCTCTAAAATAAACTGCAGACCGGGAGTATGCTGCAGTCCGCCAACTAGAAGTTATACTGTAAGTTGATCATGTAGGCCTCGTGCTGATGGGTTTCCTCTGCGGGATAATCCACTCTGCCGAGTCCGAATCTGCCTTCGGCATAGGCCATGAAAGCCGGGGTGAAATGATAGGCCACCTGACCGGTGATTTCAGAAACCTCTCTCCTGTTGTTTTCATAACCGTAGTAGCCGTAGCCCGCGGTAAAGCCCAGACCGTTTTCCATGGTATAGCCCAGCACGCCCTCATAGCCTGACATATGATGATCTTCTCTCTGATACTTGTCACGGCTGTAAACGAATGCAGTGTACAGACCGTCATTCAGATGACCGTAGCTTATGCCTGAACTGAAGCTGTGTCTGTCCCCTGCCGGACTCTGATGGAAGTCATACCAGTCATAGGCAAGAGAGAAAGCCAGACTTTCAGCCGGACCGTCCTGCCAGTTGTAGGCCAGGGCCACGGCATAACCGGCGTTCACGTCAAGATCCTGCTTAACACGGGTATCATGATTGAGATGTTCAGCCATTCCGGATCTCGGAGTCTGATAGCTGAAACCTAAAGTGTAACCGCCTACGGCGTTTACATACATAATCTGCCCTTCCTGACGACCGCCGAGTTCCCAGTAGCTGTTGGAAGTGTTGCCGTAATGCTCAAAGACATCGGTCATGCCCACGGTAATGTATTTTGCGGTATCACCCTGCCCGAAAACAAGAGTGCCGTACTGACACAGATCAAAACCGGTGTAGGCATAACGGGTATTGAAATGACCGTTTTCGGAAGATTCGGAAGCGACCTCCCACTCACCGAAGGCAATGCCTTTGATATTGGTAACCAGGGTGGTGGAAGCGGAAACACCGATTCTCGCCTCTCCTTCCACGGAAGCCCCGGACTTCTGATTGTGGTCTCTGGCTTCATTTGCGGCTCTGTTGTAGAAACCACCTTCAAAACGCCCGAAAATACTCAGATCGGTACCGTTGTCGCTGTATACATTCACGGCCTGGGCAGATCCTGACAGCAGTCCCAGAGTCACTGCCGTAACCAGTGGTAATCTCATATGAACACTCCGTTAAAATATTGTGTTGAGCAATATTATCACAAATACACCTAAAATTCCGATTTTATTGGCAGCGTATTTTCTCTTTCTGCGGATGAAAACGTTGCCTTGCCGGACTCACAAAAAAACCGGACTCCCGTGCGGGAATCCGGTTCATGCCAGTCTGTACTTTCCTAAACGGAAAGAGCTTCAGACATTATTAGAAGTTGTACTGAACACCAGCGGTGAACCAGTTGTGGTTGCTGTCCTTGAATCTGGTCTTTTCAGGAAGGGTCTTGTTATCAGTATGCTTTGAAGTGGCGAATGATGCATCAGAGTAAACAAGGAACTGTTCGTTGAAGTTATACTTGATTTCAGCATTAATATCGTTAACAACGGTCATGCCGCCAATCTGACGGTTTTCATATCCCAGGAGGAACTGCCAGCCTGAAATACCGTAGCCTGCAACAACTTCATAGCTGTTGGTATTGCTGAGTCTGTAGTTGTCATGCTTTGCGTACTTGGAAAGCTGGTAAGCGGCAGCACCGTAGAAACCGTCATCAAGATCACCGAGTGAAAGACCGAATGCAAAAGAGTCCTTGCTTAAGTACTTTGTTAAAGAAGCTTCATCTTCTGCAGGGTTCTGGTCGATACCGTGAACGTAGTCCAGATCATAGGTATCGTAACCTGCTGACAGATATACAGGGAAAACTTCTTCGTTGAAAGTATAGCCTAAAGAAACCGCTGCACCTGATTCAACACCGTCGAGACCTGCACTCTGGAAAGAGGTAGCAAAGTTAAAGCCGTTCAGACCGTCGATTGCATAAATGATCTGACCTTCCTGACGACCGCCGTCTGCGTAATCACCGAAGGTGTTGGCGGCGAAGCCGACATCTTCAAACATATCGGTTACGGAAAGAGTGTTGTAGATAGCACTTTCAGTCTGACCGAACTTCACGGAACCGAAATGATCGGTTTCAATACCTACGGTTGCATAACGGGTATCAAACTTGCCGTTTTCAGAAGATTCTGAAGCAACTTCCCATTCACCGAAAGCAACGGCATTAACGCCGTCGTAGATTCTGGTCTTGGCATCAACATTAAGACGGGCTGTTCCCTGGAGCTTAACCTTGTGGCTTTCGGTTTCATCAAAATCCTTGTCAGCGAAAACGCTGTTTACGTTACCCTGTAAACGGCCGCCGAGACTGAGGCTGGTGCCTTCATTGTTATATACGGTTGCGGCATTTGCGGCAGAAACAGAAACAAGACTTGCGGCGAGAGCCAGTAATGATTTCTTTAACATGTTATATTCCTTCATATTTTATTCTAGCCCGGAGGCTTTTATCTTTTATTTTTTTAAGAACGTCACAATTATACATTTTTTGTTAGACTTTGCTAACAATTTTTGCATAAGTACCGTAACTACACTCTGAATACCATCAGGTATTCTCAATTATGACTGATGCATGTTCCAGGCCATAAGTACCATATTTTAAATACTTTCGCGAATTTCCCCCCCCCCTTGTTCCCGTAAAACTTCAAATTCCTAAATGAAAAAAAATATCATTTTCTTCAGGAGACACCTGCGGAAACAACGGTATCATCATATTTTACGGATAAAAGAAACCGGCATCTGAAAAGAACCCGGCGAACCTGTCTTTCTTTCCGGAAAACATATTTTCTTCCGTCACGGTTCTTCCGGAATTACCGGGAAGGTAAAAACCTGACTGAACATACCGGCAGCCTGAAGCACCAAAACGATGCATAAGAACGGATAAGGATTGTCTCCCAGCGCATATACGGAACCATAAACAAGAAATAGAAGGAAACAAAACAATTCCGTAACGGCAGAGAGACAAAAAGAAAACCCACAGACGGTGTCATCTGTGAATCAGAAAAAAAGGTCAGTAAGATTTTCAGTAGCAACCGACCGTAAGTGCAGTCCTGAATCAAACGTACTTACCGACCAAAAGAATATAATGTTAAGTAATCAATATGAAAATAACTTCAGCATGAGGCATTAGAAGTTGTACTGAGCTGCGATTGCAACCTTGTCGTCACTTCTCTTACCGGTAGACTGAATCTTTCTGCCGTATGCATCAACGGTATCGATATCGGTAACACCGAGTTCTGAATCGAGGAATACACGGAAGTTAGAGTTGAAGTTGTACTGAAGTTCGCCGATGAAGTTGCTCCTGAGGATTGCACTGCCCTGTCTTAAGTTCTGGTAACCCAGGTAGAGAACCCAGCCGTTTTCCCAGCCGTAAGATGCTAAAGCTTCCCAGCCGTTCTTGTTCTTTGATTCATCGTAGTCGGTGAACTGGTAGATTAAACCTGAGTAGAAACCGTCACCTTCAGTACCGAGAGATAAACCGGCAGCAACGGAATTTCTGTCATCGGTAGAGTTGCGGATATCGTAGTAGTCATAACCTACGGTTGCAACGAGAGGCAGGGAGAAATCGAAAGTGTAACCTACGGAAGTGGCCGCACCGTTGTTAACGGCATCGAGACCTGCTGACTGATAGGTTGCGTTGAATACAAAACCCTTGTTGGTATAGTTGTACTTGATCTGACCTTCCTGACGGCCGCCGAATTCCCAGTAGGTGTTACCGCGGGTACCGTATTCAGAGAACACGTCGGTTCTGTCGATTACATAGTAGATACCGGTATGATCCTGACCGAAGGTTAAGGTACCGTAGTTGTCAGTCTTGAAACCTGCGTATGCGAAACGGGTGTTCCACTTGCCGTTCTGTGAGGTTTCAGCACCGACCTGCCATTCAGCGAAGCCTAAAGCCTTAACGCCGTCAGCGATTTTGGTATTGGCGTCAACACGTAAACGTGCGCTGGTTTCCACTGCTGCCTTGTCGTGACTGGCGGTGGCTTCAACGCTGTTATAGTTTGCCTGAACACGGCCGCCGAGAATTAATGAAGAATCATCTGTCTTGTAAATTGAGGCAGCGTTTGCTGAACCGAATGCCAATACTGCAACTGATGCTGTGAGTAATTTTATTCTGATAGTAGTCATAATATCTGTTCCTTCATAAAGTTGTTTTAAAAATTCTAATTATATTTATCAGTCCAAACCGAAAACCTACGAATGATATAGCAAATCTGTACAGTTTCCAAGCTCAAACACGATTTCATATCAAAGTGATATGTTTTGTATGTTTTACAGAACATACTATATCCTATAGGTTTTTTGATGTCAATCAAAAATTTTAAAAAAATTATTTTCGGCTGTTAAACAGCCTGTTTATCAGGGTTTCTTATATACTTCATTGAAAAAATCATATAAACATATAGGAATTTACATAAAATAATTTCCGTTATATCATACTAACATACAGGGAATTTTAGCATTGGCCAAAATTCAAACCTCGGGTTATAATGCAGAAACTTTCAGAATAAATACTTTCGGAAAATTCTCTCCCCCGGTTCTGTGTCTGACGGGCGGCATTCGGAATTCTCCGGTAACACAAGACTAACAAAAGGAACAGTTAATGAAGAAGCATTTCATATTATCAGCAATTCTGGCGGCAGGAACACTTACCGCGGCAGTCGGTACTGAGGCTGCCACCTTCAAAACACCGAAGAACTACAACGTTATTATTGCCGACGGTGCCAAAACCAGCGGATTCTTCACCGACACCAGGGAACTGGAACTGTCAGAAGGCAGACACCAGATTGTGGTAATGTTCAAAGGCTCCTTCAAGAAGGGCCATGACAAGCTGATTGCTTCAGCCGTGAACCCGGTGGTAATCAACCTGCCGGACGTAAAGAAGGATGACGCCTTCACATTCACCTACCCTCGCATCAGCGGCTATGATGAAGCCGTTGATTATGCGGACAGACAGGTCATCACCATTACAAGAAACGGTGCCAGAGCAACCGAAGATGAAGCATCATACATTATTTTAAAGTCTGACAAGGGCTTCCAGCTCGACCGTGATTTCATAGGCGAACTCAAGAGTCTTGATCTGCTCTATGTTTCCGAGGAAAACAGGGAACAGAAGAAGGACACCGTTCAGGAACTCACCAAGTGCAGGGACTCCTTTACCGACTGCCCTACCGAAGTGGTGGTAAGCTCTGAAAACGTGGTTGCCGTTTCTGAAAAGACGGTTTCAGCCGCCGGAAACGCCGGTGCCTCAGCTGCAAAGGCAGCAGAAGTCACTTTCGGAAAATCATCAGCAAACGTAAACACCCAGATGCTTGAAGGTCTCAAGTCAATTTACAACAGTGCCGATCCTGATACCCGGAAAGCCTTCAGGGAATGGATTAAGAACAACTGATGATTTTCAGAGTTTCTGAAATTACGCGGGCTCACGTCTCTGACATGCCGGAAACGCCGGATATGATTCAGAAGACGTGAGCTTTTTCTTTCGGTCACAAGGTCTCAGAGACTCCGGAACGTGTCACGGCTCCGGATTTTTACGGCAGCAGGATGAAGACTTTCAGTTTTCTTCTTTTCCGTTTTCCGAAATTCCGCCTTCGGATTCAGCAAGCGGCTCGGTCCAGATATGGATATATCTTCCCAGGTGGGCAAAGTCCTCGCTTCTGCTGTATTCAAGCTCGAAGGAAAGCAGATCATCAAACTTGCTTACCTGCTCGGTCTTGTCTCTCATGTAGTCATGAATGATGCGTACCCCGCTCATTCCGGAAACGGTAAAGCCGTTTTCGGCAAGCCAGCGTCTGACTTCGCTGATATACAGGGGAGTTATCGGCGTAAGCTTCTGACGGCGCTTTTTGACAAGCCCCTGCCTTATGTAGTCGAAGTTCCCCACCACAAGGCTCTGGAACAGCAGCGCGGTACGATTGTAGAACATCAGGGAAAGCATGCCGTCCGGGGCCAGCATGGATTTAAGGATTCCTATCACCGGTTTCGGATCCACCAGCCATTCAAGCACGGCATGACATATCACCAGATCGAATTTCTGATCGGGAAGGATTTCATTAAGCTTCTGAACCTCACCTCTGATGAAGGTTATGCTTCCGGAAACGGGATGCTCCTCCAGTTCTCTTTTACCGAGATCAAGCATATCCTGAGATATGTCAACCAGAGTCACGTCATGGCCTAGGGCGGCGAGCTTCATGGCGATATACCCGAAACCGCCTCCGGCATCGAGAATTCTCAGATGACGGGACATCCCGGGACGGGCAAGAATTTCCTCCAGGTCACGCCAGACCACGGCACCGCGGATTTTACCCTTGCTGGTTCCGTATATCTGCTTTTTAAAAAATTCAGCCCTGTTATCGAAGCTCTGATCGTGAGGTGGCGCTTTCTGTTTCAACATCGGATATCCTAAATTCAATATCAGTTTTTATTAAGACCTCTTTTTTCCGCATCGGCGTTTCTGATGTCTGCAGTCAGTTAAAAGCTGAATCAGATGATGCGTTTCAGACCGGATTTATTTTTCTGAACAGAAGGTCTTCTTATAAAAAAGCTGATTCATTACTAAAACACAAAAATTTCCCGGTGCAATTATAGGAGATTTTTACGCATCCAAGAACACTAATTAACTTACCGTGAAAAATTTATCCGGTACGGCAGGGCATGGACGGTGAGTACTGAATGTTCCCGCCGGTTATTTTTTCACACGGTAGGCGAATCCAGCTACCATAGAAACTTTTCATAAGCCCCATTAACGTAAGACAATATTTCGTGGAGGTCGTTTCATATTGTCTTACGAAAGCTCGCCTACGTAAAACCCCGCATCGGCATGAACCAGTTCGGGGGCGAGAGTGTTACCTATGAAGGCATTGGTGCCACCAAGAAATGGGAGCGTATTGAAAGCTATGGGCCAAAGTTTGTTGAAAACATCGTACAGGCAATCGCAAGAGACATTCTCTGCTATGCCATGAAGACCTTACGGCACTGCAGCATAGTGATGCATATTCACGATGAGCTGGTTATTGAAGCCAATCCGCGAATGAGCCTCGATGCTGTATGTGAACAGATGGGACGTACACCACCATGGGCTAACGGGCTCATTCTTGATGCGGCAGGCTATACATCCCTCTACTACAAGAAAGATTAAGACTTAACTTGATCGGTAACTTAGTCAGGTTCTACCGATCAAGTATTCTTTGACTCGGTTGCCATGCTTGAACATTTTATTTCAGCTTTCTTCCAACAACGACACATTCCTTTTTACAGAAGCATATGCCATAGGTAAGAACAGCTTTGATGTCGTTGCGTTTAATGTACGGATCGGCATATTTCTTTTGAATTATCTGTTCAACGGCATCCTGAGCAATAAGCACTTTGTCTTCGTTTTCGTCTGAAGTCTGTTTTAATTCCAGAATGACGATAATTCCTCTGCTTCTGATAGATTTGATTATCAAATCGATGTAGCCGTTTCCTGACTCAAAATTGGATTTCTGCTCTGCAATGAGAGACGTGCCGTTTACCAGTAATCCGTTCACGAAGCCATGGTAATAGTTTTCCTTCGGAGCATTGACTGAAAAATCTCTGATTGAAACGTATTTGCCAAGGAGCGTGTTAAGGTTGTCCT
>NZ_JNKD01000031.1:0-36168 GCF_000701925.1 Ruminobacter sp. RM87
AGCTTATTCCTCAGCTTGTTGATATTGAAAAGCTTGGCATAAGCTCAGATGAAATAATAGCCAGAATGAAACCGGTGTATGACGGATACTGTTTCAGTCAGGAGGCTGAACACACCGTATTTAATTCATCCATGTGTCTTTATTATTTAAGAACAGTTCAGAATAAACAGCAATTTCTCCCTCCGGAGGATTATCTGGATCCTGCATCAGACCATGACGGCTCCAAGTTGCAGCAACTGTTTGAAATTGCCGAACCCAGTCTGGTAGATGAGATCGTGGAAAGCTATTTGAGTAATGATCTGTTCTTTCTGGATAAACTGTCGGAAAACATTAATTTAAATAAAGTAACTAAATATGACCGGGATCAGCTTCTCTCCATGCTCTATTATCTCGGGTATCTGACTATTGATAAGGTTGCTTCAGACAGTACCGCTCTGGCTCTCAAAATACCTAATCTTTTCATGTCAAAGCTGTTTGCTCAATGCATCGCTGACATGCGGTTAAAAACAAATACGGTATTTACCGATACAGTTCTTGATATATCATCGTTACGTGATGTTAATGATGATATCAGTTCATTTGCCTCATCCTGTACGGAATTTCTGAGCGGAATCTTCACCAATCAGGTACTGACTCACATGAGCGAAATGGCACTTAATCTGACACTCTACACCAAGCTTAAATCCCTGCGCGGTATATTTGTTGAAATGCAGAAGTCTCTTAGAGTTGTCGGAAAAGGAGAAAAGTTTGCCGATCTGGTGATAACCGTTAACAAGGGAAAAAGTAACCAGTGCATTTATCTTATCGAACTTAAGTACGCTACAAAGACTGAAGCCTCGGAAGCAAAGATTCAAAACACTGTAAAAGATGCAACAGATCAGGTTTTAAGATACAAATCAGCGCTGGAGTTCCGGGACAGGCAGGTTAAGGCCTATGCCATGGTATTTGTCGGTTCCGAGTGCGTGTACTGCGGGTAACAAAATTAATTTTTAAGCTCATGATCATAACGGTATGAGCTTTCTTAATTTCTGAAAAATCAACTGTTTTACGAATATCAGGTCTAATAAATATCCGAGTAGTAGACTACCCGATTTTTACTACTATCTGACTACTTTTCACTGTTACAAATTGCGTAGTTTTGGCTATATATGCCATTTCTGTTAAAATTCAAAAAGGTACTTCTGCATCGTTTGAGAGCCGGCAAACCTTGCAGAAATAGGCATTTCTCGGCATTTCAGGATAATCAGTAATGACAATAAGGGTGCTCTTCGTTTGCCATGGCAATATATGCAGATCTCCAATGGCTGAATTTATTTTTAAAAATATTGTCAATCAGCGTAATTTATCAGATCGTTTTGAAATCAATTCAGCTGCAACAAGTCGTGAGGAAATCTGGGGGAACAGAGGAAATCCAATCTATCCACCTGCTCAGGAACAGTTACGAAGACACCATATTCCGTTTACCGATCACAGAGCAACTCAGGTGAGCATTGAGGACTACCGCAGATATGATTATCTGGTGTATATGGACAGAAGTAATGAAATAAACCTGAAAAGAATTGTAAACGGAGATCCTGAAAACAAATGTTTCAGATTGCTGGATTTTACGGACAGTCCGAAAGATGTGGCTGATCCCTGGTATACCGGTGATTTCGAGCAGACGTACGAAGATCTTGTTAACGGATGCAATGCTCTGCTGTCTCTGATTATGGAAAAGAAAAACGGATAATTCCTGTCAGTAATGTTTTTGTCGTATAAATATTTTTGCTCACTATCCTGTCTTTCATACTGTTTTTAATTTTTACAGATGTTTATGTTACTTTTTGTTGTATGATAATCAGAAGATGTAACTGATGCTGATTGTCGGTTACGTAAAGGAAAGTTGAGCTTTATTGTCAGTTAAGATTTGAAAATTTTGTGGTTAAGTAAAGGAAAATATAAATATGGCTAAGACAGGAGCAACCGGCATTACCAGAATTATTAATGCCGGCAAATACAGTATAAAGGGACTGAAGACTGCTTTTATCAATGAGGCGGCATTCAGGCAGGACTGCATTCTTTCCGTGATTCTTTTTGCTTCTGCGTTCTGGATTGTCAGTGACGCACAGGAGGCCAAGGTTCTTTATTTTATAGCTCTCATAAGCGGACCTTTTCTGGTACTTCTCGCAGAAATCATTAATTCGGCAATTGAAGCAGTTGTGGATCGTATCGGAGACGAGTATCACGAACTGTCAGGAAGAGCCAAAGATATGGGGTCAGCAGCTGTTTTCCTGTCTTTGACATACACTGCGGTCAGCTGGATTGCCGTTATTCTCAGAGTGTATGTCGGCATTTAATAATGGAAAAGCAGATGATGCAGAAATCCTTGGATTGCCAGGAAATTAGTTCGGAGAACGCCGGCGGGGATAACTCATGCGAATCAGATTCATGCGATATTTCATCATCTGAATCTCTTTCAAAAGTTTCGCATCACAAGGCCGTTGAGTCGCCTGAATTCACTGATAACAGAGAGGAAGCGATCACTCCTGAAGATTTGGAAAAGTTTCCCGAAATCATTAAACTGAGAAACAGACAGAAGTCGGCAAAAATCGGCAGGCTGTTTCTGGCATTGCTTGCTTTCAGGCCGCTCGTGACAGGAGCCATGACCGACAGCAATTTTTCTGCATATCTGTCAAAAATGAATTTCACTGCCGAGGAAATAACCGATACCCTGATGCCTCTGGCTTTTCTTCTTGTCTGGACGGTATTTAAAAACTACCGAATCGGATACGTGGCAGCTCTCGCCATTTTTGTGAGTGTTATCTGGCAGCTGGTCGAAAATCCATGGTTACTGAGTATTCATCCCATAATCAATGGATATTTTCTCTGTATCGCCGTGGTTGCATACGGAGCTCACAGTCAGGGCGTGGTGGAACGCATGAAGCCCTTTTTCAAGAATCTTGTTTAGTGATAATCTGCCGTCAGAAATTGCATGAATTCAGGTGTCGTGAGAGCCCAGAAAAAGCTCTCATGGCACCGTCACATAAATAATGTGATAATTCTCGAAATTTTACTTGTTCCTTGTTCGGTTTTTACTTATTAAATTATTCATTTATTTGATAATACAGACATGAAAATTCATGTTTTTTCGTACAGTATCTCTTGAAAAAATATGAAGGACGTTCCATGTATTAATTATGGAATGCATAAAAAAAGCGACGATTGAAAAAGTCGCACATGTGTGTTTGTTCGGGGGTTTTGTTAGATCTGTAATTAGGAGATTGACAATGGAATTTGCTCAGCTTTTTGATATGCCATATCTGATTTTTTCCTTGCTGATATTTGCGGGTACGCTTATTTTTGTAATTCAAGTTTGTCTTTCTTTTATCGGTGTCGGCATTGATACGGAGGGAACAGGGCTTTGTGATCTCGGAGCCTCAGATTTTTCATTCAAATTCTTCTCTCTGATGTCCATAGCTTCTTTTTCGATGGTTGGCGGTACCGCGGGGCTGTATACAATTACAAGATTTGATGAACCTGGTGCTGTAGCGATAATACTTGCTCTTGCCGTTACCTGTGTAGCAGGATTAGGTATGGCCTATATCGTACACAAGCTCAGAGCCACAATCCTTAAACTTCAGAGTGAAGGTACCGTGGATATAGCAAATGCCGTAGGCAAGACAGCCAAGGTTTATCTGTCCATCAAGCCTAATCAGATGGGTAAGGTTGAAGTTGATGTTCAGGGGCGTCGCAAGTACATAGATGCTGTAGCGGAAGACTCTTCAGCAGAATTTTTAACCGGCTCTCTGGTTAAGATTGTCTCAAGCCGTGACGGAAATCTTCTGGTGGTTGCAAAACAGGAATAATGTCCTGAACTGCCGGTGTCGCTGTTTCCCAGTGTTCAGAGACCGGAATGCCGGCATGTTACGGAAGTTTCATCTGAGAAGGTGATGTATATCCTGTCAGAATCATGGAACTTTTGCGGGTGTTATGTTCTCTGATATGAAGTTTTTTGTTATGGAGTATGTTCGGTTATGACACCTCTGATGATTGTTGTTTTCGTTGTTATTCCTGTTGCAATAGGATTGTTTGCTGCCGGATGTTATCGCAAGTGTCCTGCAGATAAGGTTCTGGTTGTATACGGATACTTTGCCGGAAAAGGTTCACAAACCTATTGTATACATGGTGGAGGAGCGTTCGTGATGCCTGTGCTTCAGGATTTTGCTTATCTGGATCTCAGACCGAGGAAAGGAAGTTTGGCGTTAGACAGAATTATGACAAAAGAAGGGAGTTACGGGGCAAAAGTCGGTTACACTGTGCAGATTGCGTCAGGTGAACCGGTTGTTGAGAACGCAGCGGAGTGTCTGTTAAATCAGTCTGATGAAGACATTATGAATATGGCAGACAACATTATTGTCGGTGAGGTGCGCTGGTTAATCGCAAACTCATCTCTTTCTGACATCAGTGCCGTTGATGAAATATTTGTGGAGAGAATGAGGTGCAGTATCAGTCCGAAACTTGAAAAGATTGGTCTGGAACTGAGTGATTTTTCAATCAGTGAAGTTACGAAACAGATTGAAAACTGATTTGTTTTTTTATTAAGCTTTTTTTTGGATAAATCTATAACCATAGGAGAATATAAATATGCCTTATATGCTGATGGTGGCACTTGGTATAATCATAGTGTTCATAACCATTGTATTTCTGGTCAACAGATACCGCAAATGTCCTTCAGACAAGATTCTGGTAGTTTACGGTTTCATGTTCGGTGAAGGTCGTTCATCAAAATGTATTCACGGCGGTGGTACCTTCGTGTGGCCTCTGATTCAGGATTATGCCTACATGAGCCTTACTCCGATGACCATCAATATTCCATTAACCGGTGCTCTGTCACAGCAGAATATCCGTATTAACGTGCCATCAAGCTTTACCGTACAGATTTCTCCTGACGAAAACATTATGGGTAACGCTGCAGACTGTCTGTTAAATCAGTCAGTTGATGATATTGAAGACATGGCCCGTAACATCATTATCGGTCAGTTACGTCTTACCGTTGCATCTTTAACCATTGAAGAAATCAACGGTGACCGTGAAAACTTCCAGACCAAGATTCGTATCAATGTTGAACCTGAACTCAACAAAATCGGTTTGAATCTTATCAACGTAAACATCACCGATATCACCGATGAGGCTGACTACATCGCAAGTATCGGTAAGAAAGCCGCTTCTGAAGCTGTAAACAAGGCTAAGGTTGATGTGGCCATTCAGGATAAGCTCGGTTCTATCGGTGAATCTGAAGCAAGAAAGGATAAGGATATTCAGGTTGCCAACAACGATGCTTCCGCTCAGAAGGGTATCAAGAAGGCTGAAGCTGAAAAGCGCTGTTACGTTGCTGATCAGGAATCTCTGGCAATCAAGGGTGAAAACGAAGCTAAGCAGACCATAGCTCTGTCAAATGCTGAACTGAAGGTTATCGAAGCTGAAGCATTCCGTAAGGCTGAAGTTGCAAAGCGTGAAGCTGAAGTTGAAATTCAGAAGGCTCAGTACTCAGCAGAAAAGCAACGTTTGAATGCCGCTGAAGTGGCCAAGCAGGAAATCGACAAGCAGAAGATCATCATTGAAGCAGAAGCTGCAGCTGAAAAGGCAAGACAGATTGCACAGGGTGACGCAGACGCCATCCTCTTCAAGTATAAGGCTGAAGCAGAAGGTCAGAAGGCTCTGCTTGAAGCTAAGGCTGAAGGTTATAAGAGACTTGTTCAGAGTGCCGGTGACGACGTTAACGCGGCTTCAACCCTCCTGATGATCGAAAAACTTCAGGACATCGTTACTCTGCAGACTGAAGCTATTCGCAATATCAAGATCGATAAGGTTACCGTTTGGGATCGTGGCAACGGTTCAGGTGACGGCAAGACTTCAACAGCTGATTTTCTGTCAGGCATGGTAAAGAGTCTTCCGCCTCTTCATGATGTTGCAAAGATGGCTGGCTTGCAGCTTCCAACCTATTTAGGTTCCGTAGGCGGTAAGGAAGAACAGGCCTCAGTTCAGGCTGCCGCTGCAGCACCAAAGGCAAGTCCTAAAGCTTAATATTTAAGCTGGATTATCTAAGGGAGTCATGTTTTGTCATGACTCCTTTTTTTATGTGTTTATTCTCTTAATTAAACGGAATACGGTCTTTTAATCAGGCAGGAACGGACATATTGTCCGTAAAAACAGTCAAAGCAGTGAACCGCTGTGCATTTGTGGTTTATTATAATGCATTAAATCCCTTATAATATGGTAATATGTGCTAAGTTGTTTGGGATGGCCTGCTCTGACTTACCGTACAGTCCGAACATGAACAATTTATAATAAGAGGATATACCGCATGTCTGCAACACGTTTGGAAAAACTCCGTAAAATCAGTCCTTTGGTTATCGGAGATATTATGCTGGATCGTTTTATTTACGGTAAAGTTGAACGAATTTCTCCTGAAGCTCCGGTGCCTATTTTCAAATACGATCATGAGAAGGAAATGCTTGGCGGTGCAGGTAACGTGGTGGCCAATATTACTTCCTTGGGCTGCAAGTGTGATTTTCTGGGAGTTATCGGCAATGATGCGGAAGGTCGCAAGATTTCATCACTCCTCAAGAATATCGGAGTGCACAGCCATCTGCTTCGTCTTAATGATTATCCTACAATTGTAAAAGCCAGACTTATTGCCGGAAACAATCATATTGTCAGAGTTGACCACGAAAAGAATCTTCCGATCATCGCCAATGTTCTTGACCGTTTTGAAAGCATTCTTATGAAAGCCATCAAAGGGGCTGATGTGGTTCTTCTTTCTGACTACAACAAGGGGATTCTTACCGTTGAAACCACTCAGATGATTATCAGCATCTGCCGTAAGCTGAACAAACCGGTTATTGCGGATCCCAAGGGGCTTGATTATTCAAAGTACCGCGGAGCCACCCTGATTAAACCTAATCTCAAGGAATTCGGTGAAGCTACAGGCAGAAAATATTCTCCGAAGAGCGAAACCTTCCATGAAGAAGTTACAGAAGGTGCCGTTCGTCTCATGGAAACTCACGATATAGACAATCTAATTGTGACTCTCAGTGAGTACGGCATGCTTCATATTTCCAGAAGGGAAAAGAAGATTAATCATATCTTCACCGAAGCTCGTGAAGTTTACGATGTATCAGGTGCAGGCGATACCACCCTTGCCACACTCGGTATGGCCATCGGTGCAGGCATGGCGATCAAGGATGCCATGGTGCTTGCCAACAAGGCTTCCGGCATTGTGGTGGGCAAACTGGGGACAGCCACTGTTTCCTTCGAGGAACTCTGCAACGCCTGTTCCGATATCGGCAGGGCAAGAGCCGAAAGCTCAATGCTGAGTGACGATGACCTTGCAGCTCTGATTGCCAAGGCAGGAAAGCAGCACAAGTCTGTTAAGATTGTTTACAGTGATTTCACTTCTCTGAGTGCCGATCAGATTGAAAAGCTCAACGACATCAAATCAGGCTGTGACTGCCTGATTGCCGTTATCTGCGGTAAAAACGGCGGAAGTGAACTTGCCAGGGCAGTGCTCTGCAATCATATTGCCGTTGACAGCGTGGGCAGTACTGATGACATTAATGAGTTTTTACGGAAACATGCGGCTGATATAAGTCTGCATGAAGAAGATGTAATTTCTTTGAATTAAAGGAATTTAATCTGTTGACAGCCCGTGACTGTCAGTTTTTTGAATTGAGGAAAATTTTATGATTATCGTTACAGGCGGTGTTGGATTTATAGGTTCATGCATTGTAGCCAAGCTTGACGAACTGAACATTCATGATGTTTACGTTGTTGACTGGCTGGGAACAGACGACAGATGGAAGAATCTTGCCAAGCATGAACTCGGCGGAATCATTCTTCCGGAACAGATGGATGATTTTCTGGAGGCTCACAAGTCTGAAATCACCGCAGTAATCAACATGGGCGCTATTTCCACAACCACCGAGAGAGATGTTGACAGAATACTGACCAATAATCAGCAGCTGGCATGGAAGCTCTGGTGCTTCTGCCGTGACAATAATGCACAGTTTATTTATGCATCTTCAGCAGCTACCTACGGTTCAGGTGAAAACGGCTTTGATGACAATGCCTCTCTTGATTATCTCAAATCCCTGCGTCCTCTTAATCCGTACGGCTGGAGTAAAGCTTCCTTTGATGTCAAGGTTGCACGTGAAATTGCCGAGGGAAGAGCCACTCCAAAGCAGTATGCTGGTCTGAAGTTCTTTAACGTATACGGTCCTAATGAGTATCACAAGGGCGGTCAGAAGTCTGTTATCGCGCATATCTTCCCGTCTGTTAAGAACAATGAACCTGTTAAGCTGTTCAAGTCATACAATCCGAACTATAAGGACGGCTGGCAGCTGAGAGATTTCGTATACGTAAAGGATGTTGTTAACGTAATCGTATGGCTTCTGCAGCATCCTGAAGTAAACGGCCTGTTTAATGTGGGAACAGGCAAGGCACGTTCATTCTATGATCTTGCCAAGGCTACCTGGAATGCTCTGGGACTTGAAGAAAAAATCACTTTTGTGGATATGCCTGAAAGCATCAGAGACAGATATCAGTATTTTACTGAAGCAAACATGTCCAAGCTTCGCGAGGCAGGGTATGACAAGCCTATGACTTCTCTTGAGGAAGGCGTTGCAGACTATGTGATAAATTATCTGAACAAGGAAGATCCTTATCTGTAATACCTCTGTTCAGGTCTTTTATTTTTGCGGCATTCCGGAGAGAAAATCTTCGGGATGCCTGTTGTATTAATCAGGTGTTTTTTTCTGCAGAAGCATTCCGTGTAATCCGGACTTAATTGAGGTTGAAATCATGAAGGGAATCATTCTGGCGGGTGGAACAGGCAGCAGACTCTGGCCTCTGACCATTGCCGCGAACAAGCAGCTGCTTCCCGTATACGATAAACCGATGATTTACTATCCTCTGTCCATTCTCATGCTTGCGGGAATCAGGGATATACTGGTTATTTCCACACCAAGGGATCAGTCTCTCTATCGCAGCCTTCTTGATGACGGTTCCCAGTGGGGACTCAGCATAAGGTATGCCGTTCAGCACAGTCCGAACGGAATAGCCGAGGCCTTTCTTATCGGAGAGGAGTTTATCGGCGGCGACAGCGTGTGCCTTATTCTCGGTGACAATATCTATCACGGTCACAAGTTTCCTGATCTGCTGCAGAAGTGTGCCTCCCTTCAGAGCGGGGCTGTGGTATTCGGTTACGTCGTCAACAATCCTGAAAGATACGGAGTGATTGAGTTCAACGACAGACAGGAACCGGTATCAATAGTGGAAAAGCCTGATAATCCGGTTTCCAAATATGCGGTAACTGGACTGTATTTTTACGACAACAGTGTTGTTTCATATGCTAAAAGCATTATTCCGTCTGCCCGTAATGAACTTGAAATAACCGATATAAACAATATTTATCTCCAAAACGGCAATCTCAGGGTTGAACTGCTCGGTCGCGGAGTAGCCTGGTTTGACATGGGAACTCCGGAACTTCTGCTGGATGCTTCATCGTATATCAGAACACTGGAAAAAAGACTCAACTGCCAGATATGTTCTCCTGATGAAATTGCCTACGAAATGCATTACATAGATAACGGTCAGCTTAGAAAACTGGCGGAAAAATATAAATGCAGTGATTACGGCAGGTATCTTGCCGAGCTTGCGGAAACTTCTGTTTTTCGTGAATGAGGTCGTCACATGGAGATAATCCGTTACAGGAATGAGATTTATGCAGATTAAAGACACTTTGATTCCTGACGTTAAAATTATAGAACCGAAAGTTTTCGGGGATTCAAGGGGCGAATTTTCAGAAGTTGTCAGGGCTGGAGATTTTTTCGATTTATCCGGCGGAAAGACAATTGTCCAGGTTAATCAGTCAGTATCCTCCAGAGGCGTTCTGAGAGGTCTTCACTGTCAGATGAAGCATCCTCAGGGGAAGCTTGTGAGAGTGGTGTTCGGTGAAGTTTTTGACGTTGCCGTTGATTTGCGAAGGAACAGTCCGACATTCGGAAAAAGCGTATCCGTTATTCTGTCTGCGGATAATCACCGCATTTTCTGGATTCCCGAAGGATTTGCCCACGGATTTTATGTTCTTAGTGAAAAGGCCTGTATGGTATACGGCTGTACCGATTACTATGATCCAGCATCAGAACAGACGGTTATGTGGAATGACGGAGAGCTTGACATTGCTTGGCCGATAATGAGAAATGACAGGGGAGAAATGATTGAACCTCTGGTTTCGGCAAAGGATGCCGGGGCTGTATTATTTAAGAATGCGGCATATTTTTAAAAAGACCTTCCTGAAGATGTTGATTGACTGTCTGACAGGCTGGTGATTGTTTGTTTTTTCGGAGTAAATCTATGCGGGAATGTATTCTGGTTACCGGCGGAGCCGGATTTATAGGATCTAATTTTGTCGGTTATATTCTTGAAAACTACTTCGATACCTTCGTTGTGGTGCTGGATAAGCTTACCTATGCCGGAAACATGAATAATCTTTCCGGAGTCATGAAGAATCATGCAGACAGATTTCTGTTCGTGAGAGGGGATATCTGTGATACGCCGCTTGTGGAACTGCTGATAAGACAATATTCAATACACAGGGTGGTTAATTTTGCCGCTGAATCCCACGTGGATCGTTCCATTGCCGATGCCGACATTTTTATCAAAACAAATGTGGAGGGGACCTTTTCGCTCCTTAAAGCCTGCAGAAACTGCTGGCAGGAGAACGGAAGAGAATGGGAGAACACCAGATTTCACCAGGTATCAACCGATGAGGTATACGGAACGCTGAAATCCGTGGAGGACGTCCATTTCACTGAAGAGCATCCGTACAGACCGAATTCACCATACGCATCTTCAAAAGCTTCGGCCGATCTCATGGTAAGAGCTTTCCATCAGACCTACGGTCTTGATGTCACCGTAACTCACGGTTCAAATACCTACGGTTTCTGCCAGCATCCGGAAAAGCTGGTGCCCATGACATTTACAAGGGCACTGAACGGGGAGGAGATACCTGTCTACGGAAACGGTGAACAGGTACGTGAATGGATTTTTGTTACAGATCATTGCAGAGCCATTGATTTCGTAATGCGCAACGGCCGCAGCGGAGAACACTACAACATCGACGGTGAGCCTTTAACAAACAATGTAATGATTTCAGGAATTCTTTCTCTGATTGACGAAAGGATCAGGTCCTCTGAAGAACTTTGCAGACTGTTCCCGAACGCCGCCGTGTGTCACGGAGGCAGGTCTAAAGACCTGATAAGACACGTTGCAGACAGACCGGGACATGACATCTGTTATGCGGTAAATGCCGGAAAACTCATGAATGAACTGGGGTTCAGAAGAGAGACGGATTTAACCCCGGGGCTGTCTCTTACCTTTGACTGGTATTTAAAAGAATTCGGAAGGTAGGATAGATTCGTGAAAATTCTGATTATCGGTAAAAACGGACAGCTTGCCCGCGCACTTGCTGAAAGATGCGCCGAAAGAGGGATTACTCCTGTTTTTATGGGGAGTGACAGCATTCCTGCTTCTGGTGATTCGGTATCTACCCAAAAACTTGTTTCAGCTGTTAATGACGGAATTCCTGACGTGATAATAAATGCGTCTGCCTATACCAATGTGGAAAAAGCCGAAACAGAAGGTGCTCATGACAACCATCTGCTCAATTTCCGTCTGCCTCTTGAGCTTTCCCTAATCTGCCGTACCTACGGTATTCCTCTGATTCACATTTCCACCGATTTTGTTTTTGACGGAACGAAGCAGGGGGCTTATACGGAGGATGACATGCCTAATCCTCTGAATGCCTACGGAGATACCAAGCTTAAGGGAGAAAGTGCGGTTATGTATTCGGCCGGTCGTTCGGTGATTATCAGAACCTCATGGCTGTTTAACCGAGGGGCTTCAAATTTTGTCAGCGCCATTCTGAAGAGATTAAAAAGCGGTAATCCGGTAAGAGTGGTAGGGGATGAAACAGGCGGTCCCACCTACGCCGGAGATCTTGCTGAAACCTGCCTGACGGTAGCCGAAAGAATAGCAACTGATGAGAATTTCTGCGACTGGGGTATCTATAACTACAGCGGTACTCCTTATGTAAGCAGGTATGAGATGGCTGAATTCATCAGAAAGGCGGCGACAGATGCCGGAATAGCAGGTATTTCTCACGTAATTGAAAAGATCAGTGCAGCCGAATATCCCTCAAAGGTTAAGCGTCCGAGAAACAGTACACTGGACAATACCAGAATTTCCGAGATTTTCGGGGTAAAAAGCAGTGACTGGCAAAAGGAACTGCGAAACGGTATAAGGTCTTATCTTCCTGATTAGCCGGCAGTTCAACAGTCGGATCATTAAATGAAAATCCCAGTATGCGTGATACCGGGATTAATCTCTGACATCAGTGTTTATTTCGCCTTTTTATCAGTCTTTTTAACATTTGTCGTTTTTTTACCCGTCTTTTTCTCATCAGCTATCGGATTCAGCAGACTGAGGTTTCTTTCATGAGTCTGTACGTATTCATAGATGGCTATCTGGGAGCGGATCTTCCTGTGATTGCCTCTCTGAACGTACTGGTTGTCCTGTTCTTTATTGATGATTCTGGCTTTCATGTTGTCATTCAGCTGAATATTGAGAATGTTAAGAATGTGATTCTTCAGTTCAGGATCGTAGATTGGCGTACCTACCTCAATTCTTAAATCAAGATTTCTGGTCATCCAGTCGGCTGATGATATGTAAAGCTTAACATCTCCGTTGTTATGGAAGTACATGATGCGAGGATGTTCAAGAAAACGGTCAACTATGCTGATGCCCTTGATATTGTCGCTTAATCCCGGAACCCCCGGAAGCAGAGAACACATGCCTCTGACGATAATTTCAATTTTTACCCCCGCCTGGGAAGCCTGATACAGTTTATCGATCAGAGCTTTGTCCACGAGGTTGTTGACCTTCAGAATGATTCTGGCTTCAAGACCGGCCTGAACATTCTTGACTTCGTTTTCAATCAGTTCATAAATCTTTTTACGTGAATTGATAGGGGATACCATCAGATGATTGAACTTAGGTCTGGTGTAAGGGTACTCAATGAAGTCGAACACCTTTTCCACTTCTTCGGTAAGATCCTGGTTCTTTGTGAAGAGGGCGAAGTCTGTGTAGATTTTAGCCGTTTTTTCATTGAAGTTACCGGTGCCGATGTGAGCATAACGGACAATGCCTCCGTTCTCGATTCTGGTGATGAGACAGAGCTTTGAGTGAATCTTGAGACTAGGCATGCCGAACAGCACCTTTACGCCGGCTTCGGTAAGTCTGCTGGCCCAGCGGATATTGTTCTCTTCATCAAATCTTGCCTTGAGTTCCACCACCACGGTAACATTCTTGCCGTTGTTGGCGGCATCAATCAGGGAGTTGATAACACGGCTGTTGCTGGCCACGCGGTAGATATTTATCTTTATGGATCTTACTGCCGGATCGTAAGATGCCTGACGCAGAAGTTCCGTGAAATATCTGAATGAATGGTAAGGGTAGTAAAGCAGAATGTCCCCGGCCGCTATAGCCTGAAACATGTTGCTTGCCTGATCGAATCTATTGGAGTTCAGAGCCGGAAGCTTGGTGTGTTCAAGGTATTCCCTTCCCACATTCGGAAAACTGATGAAATCCTTGAAGTTGTGGTATCTGCCGCCGTCCATTACGGAATCCATGTCTTTGATGTGCAGCTGATTGATGAACTGCTCAACCATCCCCTTTGGCATTTCCCTGTCGTAGGCTACGCGGACCGGCATGGCGATAAGTCTCTGCTTGAGACTCTGTGACATGTTTTCGAGCAGAGTTCTGTCAATCTGAGCGGAAAGGTCATATTCGGCATCTCTGTTCATTTTCACGGTGTAGGCACAGATTTCGTCATAATCAAAAAGCCCTCGGAAAATACGGTTGAGGCCGATGCGGATTACGTTATCAAGAATCATCAGCACCTTGTCTTTCCTGTTGTCTGACGGAATCTGAATGAATCTTGGCAGATTGTCAGTCGGAATTTCAATAAGAGCGTACTGGTCCTTTTTATTCTTTTTGCTCATTTTTACAAAAAGATAAGGATATTTATCCTTGAGGAAGGTTACCAGGTCTATGTTTTCATTGATGATTACCGGACTGATGTGTTTGAGCACGTTGGCGCGGAAGAAGTTTCTGACCCATTCACGCTGTGTTTCGGAAATCTGATTTTCGTCAAGAAGATAGATGTTGTGGGTCTTGAGCTCTTCCATCAGTTCCTTGTAGGTCTTGTCGAAAACCTTGCCCAGCTGTTTTACTCTGGCGAGAGCCTTCTTCAGCAGCTGTCTTGCGGGAGAGTTCTGATTGTTTTCCTCGTCAATCATGACCTGTCTTTTCAGTTCGGCGATCTTAACCTTGAAGAATTCGTCCTGATTACTGGAATAAATGCCCAGAAAGCGTACTCTTTCAATAATTGGTACACTCGGATCCTGTGCTTCCTGCAGAACTCTTTCATTGAAAGAGATCCAGCTTAATTCTTTAGCCATTAAAACATCGTTTTTCATAAATAATCTTACTTCCATGAATTAACAGAATCAGAACGGAACGGCGTTTATGCCCGCCGTTTCAACAAATCCGGAATTAAAAAATTCCGAATTTCTTTTTGCGGTAAAAAGGTTTTGCTCCGGCAAGCGCTTCCTTAATGAAGTTGTTGTCTTCATCGTATCGCAGAAAATCCAGCGGCATGTCCTTGACGTGAGGAGTACACAGCTTTCCGAGATCCCTGAAAAGATGAGTGATGTCCTCATCAGGATCGCTGGAATCCAGAATAATCAGGTAGCTGGAGTTGTTTGCGGTTTCAGCCTGCGGCCTTATCATCTTTCTCAAAAAGGCTCTTTCGATACACTTGTGGTTTCTTACCACGGCAGTAACGATGTCGGTGAGCGTCTTGGCTGAGGCATCCGGTTCGGTGATTACCACCTTTTCTCCTGCCTTGAGAGTATAGTTGCGGTTTCTGGACTGCTCCTCAGCTCTTTTGATAATGTCCTTGAGAAGAGGAACAGAGAGTGTCATGGCCATACCGAAAGGATTGATAACCATCCCCTTGATGCCGAGATTATCTGCGGTAACAGCCTTTGCGAGTGCCATGAAAGGCTGAACGAACATGCCTGAGCACGGAATGGTCATTTTGTCGGATTCTTCCTTGGAGGTGAACACCGGGCAGTAGGTTTCCTGTTCTTCATTGGTCAGGAACACCAGATTTATGGATGCGCCCTTGTTGATTATTACTTCTCCCTGACTGTTTTCCTTTTCTTCGGTTCTGACAGCCTTGTCTTCATCAGAAATATTGAACGGAACCACCAGTTTCGCGCTGCAGAGAAGCTGAATAACTCTCTGGGTATTGATCTGAGTGTTGGATTCATTGAGATTTACAATGGCCTGTTCAAGCTTGTGATTGTCGATAACCGGTTCTGAACCGCTGCCGGTGCTGGTATTATTAGTATTGTTTTCTGACATCTGCTGTCCCGTTATTATTCAAATTATCATTTACGTTCAGGGGAGGAATGAGCCTGAAAGGGCTCCTCTGATACGTTAAACACACGTGTTCTATCATACAATTACGAACGGCGGGTGTGTGTGAACCTATCCAAAAATTTATCAGTTGTGACGGCTGAGCTGCGGATTTCAGGGGGTAATGACCTGCCGGTGAATTGAAAAGAGCGTGAATCGCGGAGCAGACAGTATTCTTCTACTCGTCATCCCTGGTATGCATTTCCACAATTTTCTGGTATTTTTTCTGGCACATCGGATGTTCGTTTCGGTATTTTATGCCTGATGCCGTATCCAGAATTTCCAGCGCTCTGACACTGCCGTATGCGGCGTAGTCTTCCAGCATTTTGTATCCGATGTCCTTGGTTTCCTTATGCCTGAAAAAGTATCTGGCTACATAAAGTTCCGGGGAAATGTTGTCTTCCCTGGTAAGAACTCCAGACAGTTCGTTCTGCCAGGCGTTGGCACTGTTATAATCCTTCATCAGATAGAAATCGAGGATAATGGCCGCAATATCTTCCGGAGTCTTAGGCTTGGCTGCCGCCAGATTGTTGTAGCTGTTCTGAAAATCCCTGTTAACCGGAAAAGCTCTTCTTTTCGGTATGTTTTTCATTGCTGAAGATGCGTCCGCTGAATTTGCGGTACCGGTTTTCTGACTATCGGGCTTCTGCTGAGCTTTGTCCGTCTGTTCGCCGGTTTTTGATGCGGATGTCTTTTCGTTCGCTGCGGAACCGTTTTGTGCAGCCATGTATTTTTTGAAGTCTACGGTACGTACTCTGATGTTGTCTTTTGCAAGAGTCATGCACTGGTTGTATTCGTACAGAAAACCTGACTGCTGCAGATACAGATAGTCAGGGGAGTTCTTGTCAAGTGTTGAGGCAAAGAGTTCCGCCAGTTTGTCGGCACTCTGATAAATTGCGATACCGCATTCCTTTGAATAGGCGTTGAATTTGTAGTCAAGGTCTGGTCTGTCGGTGAAAATGCCGTTGTTTGATGCCTTGAAGGTGTTGAGATGCAGAGGAAGCTTAGCCGGGTTTCTTTCCGGTATGGTAACGCAACCACTGACAAAAAAGGCAAGAATCAGCCAGCCGATTTTCATATGCTTCCCCGATGATTAGTCTCAGTACTGTGTAAGTGGATTATAGAATTTCTGCGGCTTCTGAAAATCGCCGGAGATTTCACGTACAACCCTGTCTTCATCAAAGATAACTATCAGAGTCCGGTACTCAGGATCATTCCAGCCCTCGCGGACGAAGTTGATGTAGTACCATCTTGAGTCATCAAGAGGATCAAGAAGCATAGGTGTTCCGAGCACGAATTTTACCTGTTCCTGGGTCATGCCTACACGGAGCTTGTCAACGTCCTTCTGTTCCGTGAAGTTTCCCTGATGCAGATCCGGTCTGTAGGCGCATCCTGCCTCAAATAGCATCACAAGGGTAATTCCGATGACTGATAAAAATCTGACTGTTGCTTTTTTCATATATGTTTCTGGGTGCGAAAGTCCGTCGTTTCGTGACGGAGGGATGAGCACCGTTTCCCTTATCCTTACCAAGTATTCAGGTATCTCTGAGATTAACAGGCTGTAAAACTTACATAATCTTACAGTCAAAGAATACCTTAAATCAAAATATCTTTTTATTTTAACGACAATTACTGAGATATTTACTGAATTTTTCGTATTCATACCGTACGGAGCGCACTTTTTAACCGGAAAAATACACCGGCAGTTTTCCGCTGTTTAAGCACGCACTGTTTGCACGGATATCTAGTATATACTGCTTAACGGTGTTTGCAACAGGAACTTTTGACGTCCTCCGTGCGTTTCACCGTCTCAGGTATACTGTTTTTGACATCCGTTTCCGCTTTTAGTTGCATCCGACGTTGACAGCGGTCTGTCTGCCTGAATCCAGGGCGTCGTTAACTATTTTTTCTCCGGTCTTTTCGATCATGATTTTGATTTCATCCTTCTGTTCTCCTGATGGCGGGATGCCACGGCATACTCTGTATGCTTCGGCAAACATAAGACCTCTCAGTTTGCTGCTTATGTCATCATTGTGGCGGTAGAATTCAAAAAGATTTAGGTAGGCCTGTTTGAGCCCGGATTTCTGGGCGGCGGCTTCCATGAGATTTACCGGATAATCATGATCTTTCTGATATTCGTTTATGATGTGGGAAAGGAAAACCGCATCAATCCCCATACTGTTTTTTCTCTCTTCAAGCTGTGCGGATATTTTGTCGATGATGTCTTTTTTCTCAAGAAGCCATTTGGCAGCATAAAGCCGTACGTGGTCATTCCCTTTTTCCAGAAGATCAAGCATTTCCCTGTTGCCTTTGCCGATGTCGTAGGGTACAAGTTCATCATAGTCGTCATGCAGTTTCATTTCTGCCAGTATGTACAGAGCCTTTTCGTTACCGCATGCCGCGGCTCTGTTAAGATAAAAAAGCCCCTGTTCGCCGGTGGCCTTGTTGTGAGGAAACTGCTGAATGTAGTTATCAAGAATGATTTCGGCAAGAGCTTCGTCAGCCGGAGGGTAGGAACTTTCCGCAGATTTTTTCATGAGATCAATGTATTTTCCCTGGTTGGGCATCTTGTGAATGCCTTCACTTTCAATTCTGGCAAGCAGGTAGTAGACACGCGGATCCTGGTGCTTTTCGGATGATTTCAAACAGATTTTCGGAGCATTTTCATCTCTTTCGCTGTATGCCTTAAAACATTCCTTATAGGCTTTTTCCGCGGCCTGACTCATGCCGTCGGTTTTGAAGCAGGATGTTTTCTGAGTTTCGTTCTGGTCGCTGGCGGCAGCCTGTGACGAAAGGGAAAGGACGGAAAGGGAAAGCAGTACAGAAGCAAGTTTTATCAGTTGATATCGGCTGAACATGTCATCTCCGTAATACAAAAACTCAGGAACGGGAATAAAAAACAGGTGGATGATTAACCACCGGTAATATTATATTAATTTTTCCGGGAACGTGAACATACGCCTGAATCGGTTTGAGATTTTTAGCAAATTTTCAGGCGTTTGAACCGGGTACCGCTCTGTCAGTAACGGTAGATTTTGAATTTATGATGTCTGAAGAGGTAGATGCTTCTTGCGCCGAAGGCTATGGTCAGACTCCAGTAGCAGAAAACCAGAATGCCCCACAGACCATAGAGGCCGTATTTTCTGCCGAAGAAATCGGTAAAACCGATCAGATAACCAAGAGGCGCACTCATGCACCAGAGAACCACGAAATTCACGAGCATCATGGTTTTGGTATCCTTGAATCCGCGAACGATCCCCAGACAGATTCCGAACAGAGCGTCCTGTACCTGAAACGCGAGTATGGCAAAAAACAGCGGGGCGGCCAGTTTGTGCAGTGCCGGATCCTCCGTAAAGAATGAAATGATTTCATGACGGAAGAAGAAAATTGAAAAACAGACCGGAAGGATAATGGCATGAGAGATTATGGCCGTGGCTTTAACCGAAAGCAGAGCCATGCTCTTGCTGCCGATGGCAAGATTGTTGCTGATTCTGATGGCCTCGGCCGTAGACACTGCTACAGGAAGCATGAATACCATAACGCTGATGATGCTGGCAATCTGATGCGCGGCCGTATACTGAGTTCCCAGGAAGCCGGTTGCGTAGCCGAAGATGTAGTAGGTGAAGTTTTCAATCAGCAGGGCAACGGAAACCGGAAAACCGATTCTGGATACGTGCTTGATGATTGAGAAATCGGTATTTTCCTTTTTTCTGAGAATGTTGAAATCCTTAAGCCTGCTGTTGTATCTGCAGTAAAGGTAGATAATCCCGAAGGATGTCCATGCGATGATTGCCGTGGCCACGCCGCAGCCCACGGCGCCCATTTCGGGGATTCCCAGTTTTCCGTACATGAATATGTAGTTAAGAGGAATGTTCATAAGAACTGATACCAGACCGATAATCATGGTTGGAATAGCTACCATAACGCCTTCTGCAGTGTTTTTAAGCAGGTGATAGAGACTGAGTCCAGGCAGAGCTATAACCACGAGATCGATGTATTTTACCGCCTTGTCAATGACCTCAGGTCCCAGATTGGTGTATTTAAGCATGAAGGAAGGCATTATCAGCAGGAATATCATGGAAAATGCCGTTACGATCATCAGAGGAAACAGTGCGTTGTGCGTGTACTTCGGAATTTCTTCCGGATTATTCTGACCTAGCAGCTGGGCAATAATCGGGGAAAGCCCCAGACAAAGACCTATGCAGAGCAGGGAAAAAGGAATCCAGAAACTGCAGCCGACGGCGATTGCAGCCAGATCCGTCATCCCGAGATTTGAGGCCATGATGGTGTCGATAAAACCCAGCAGGGACGTACTCAGCTGTCCTATGAGAATAGGTATGGCAAGGTGTAACTGCTGCATTATTTCTTTTTTTAAACTTCCCTTGTACGTACTGTTGTACATGGGCGCTTTGTTGCTGTTTGAATCCATGGATTTTATTATTTTCTTATATGTTATGTGTTTCTTTTGCCGATAAATCAGCGGAGAAGTGCATCAGGCACAATCTCCTGATTATATATTATATACAAAAAGTGCCGTTATCGGAAATGCGGACGGAGACGTGCGTGCGACAGCGGATGACGATACGGTCGTCACGGCGGATGACGGTGTGTAATGAAACAGTTAAATAAAAGTGTTTCAGTAGGAATTGCCTGATTAAGGCGAGTGCAGGTAAATGAGTATGAAAAAGCGTATGCAAAGCCTGATTTAAGGCATTAAAACACTTGCAAAAATCCATGTGTGTAATTATATTATACAGGTTTGATTGTCGGGTGTTTTTGTAAGCATCTGCATCAGACGGGACTTTTTATGCAAACACCGGATGAACCGACCGTGCGGCCGGCGTCCTTTCAGGTGTTTATTAAAGATGTTGTATTTATTGCGTACATGATACTTGGTTTGTATCAGTACAGAAGAGGTTAGGATAATGCCTGCTATTACTCTTCCGGACGGAAGTATTAAAAATTTTGAAAACCCTGTTTCAGTTTATGATGTTGCTCAGAGTATTGGCCCTGGTTTAGCCAAAGTCTGTGTTGCTGGTAAAGTTAACGGGGAACTTGTTGATGCCTGTGAACTCATTTCCGAAGATGCTACCTTAAGCATCATCACTCCAAAGGATCAGGAAGGTGTTGAGATCATCAGACACTCATGTGCTCACCTTCTCGGTCATGCCATCAAGCAGCTCTGGCCTGAAACAAAGATGGCCATCGGTCCTGTAATCGACAACGGTTTCTATTATGACGTTGATCTCGACCACACCCTTACAGAAGAAGATCTTGCAAAGCTTGATGAAAGAATGCATGAACTTGCAAAGACCGAATATGACGTAATCAAGGAAAGAGTAACATGGGATAAGGCTCATGAAGTTTTCGGCGAAAGAAACGAGCCGTACAAGCAGCTTATCCTTGAGGAAAACATCTCTCACGATGATCATCCTGCTCTCTATCATCATCTTGAATACATTGATATGTGTCGCGGTCCTCATGTTCCTAACATGCGTTTCTGCAAATTCTTCAAGATCACCAAGTCTGCAGGTGCATACTGGCGCGGTGATGCAAAGAACAAGATGCTTCAGAGAATTTACGGTACCGCATGGGCTGACAAGAAGGCTCTTGACGCATACCTTAAGAGACTTGAAGAAGCTGCAAAGCGCGACCACCGCAAGATTGGTCCTCAGCTCGACCTTTATCACATGCAGCAGGAAGCTCCAGGCATGATTTTCTGGCACAACGACGGATGGACCATCTATCGTACTCTCGAAAACTTTATGCGTGAAAAGCTCCACAAGTACAAGTATATTGAAGTTAAGACTCCATTCATGATGGACCGTGTGCTCTGGGAACGTTCAGGTCACTGGGCAAAGTACTCAGAAGCAATGTTCACCACCAGTTCTGAAAACAGAGATTATGCTGTTAAGCCTATGAACTGTCCTGCACACATCCAGATTTTCAATCAGCGTCTGCACTCATACCGCGATCTGCCAATCAGAATGGCTGAATTCGGTCAGTGCCATCGTAACGAACCGTCAGGTTCTTTACACGGCATGATGCGTGTAAGAGGCTTTACTCAGGACGACGCACATCTGTTCTGTACTGAAGATCAGGTAATGTCTGAAGTTAGTAACTGTATCAAGTTCGTTTATGATGTTTACGGTTCATTCGGATTCAAGAACATCGATGTTAAGCTTTCAACTAGACCTGAAAAGCGTATCGGCGACGATGCGTTATGGGACAAGGCTGAACACGATCTTGCCAAGGCTCTTGACGAAAACGGCATCGCTTTCGAATACCAGCCTGGTGAAGGTGCTTTCTACGGTCCTAAGATTGAATTCACTCTTCATGACTGTCTGGGTCGTGACTGGCAGTGCGGTACCGTACAGCTGGACTTCTTCCTCCCTCAGAGACTTGAAGCCACCTATATCGGTGAAGACAATGAAAAGCACAATCCTATTATGATTCACAGAGCAATCCTCGGTTCTATGGAACGCTTTATCGGTATTCTTACTGAAGAATATGCCGGTGCCTTCCCAACCTGGCTGGCTCCTGTTCAGGCTGTTGTTATGGGTATTACCGATGCTCAGGCTGATTATGTTGCCAAGGTTACCGATATGCTCGATGAAGCCGGAATCCGCGTGAAGTCTGATCTCAGAAACGAAAAGGTTGGTTTCAAGGTAAGAGAACATACTTTAATGAAGGTTCCTTACATGCTGGTATGCGGTGCCAAGGAAGTTGAAAACGGTACTGTATCAGTAAGAACCAGAAAGGGTGAAGATTTAGGTAGTTATTCAATTTCTGACTTGATTTCTTTAATCAAAAAGGATATCATTAGCCGCGGAATTGATAGCGCAGAGGAGTAATACCATTAATAACGTTAAGAAAACCGGCAAACAGGCCGCTAATAAAACCAGAATAAATGGTGAAATTAGATACCGTGAAGTAAGATTAATCGGTCTCGATGGTGAAGCTTTAGGTATAATGAGTTCTTCAGAAGCTTTAAACAAGGCTACTGAGGCAGGTGTTGATTTAGTAGAAATCAGTCCGAATGCAGAACCGCCTGTATGTCGTATAATGGACTACGGTAAATTCCTTTACGAAAAGAGTAAGGCTCAGAAAGAGCAAAAGAAAAAGCAAAAGCAGGTGCAGGTTAAGGAAATTAAATTCCGTCCTGCAACTGACGAAGGCGACTATCAGGTAAAACTTCGCAACCTGATACGTTTCCTGGAAGACGGTGACAAGGCTAAGGTAACCATGCGTTACCGCGGTCGTGAAATTGCTCACCAGGACATCGGTCTCGACGTAATGAAGCGTATTGAAAAAGAACTTTGTGTCGACAGAGACCTTGCTGTGGTTGAATCTGCCTCTAAGATGGAAGGTCGCCAGGCTGTCATGGTGTTATCACCGAAAAAAAGGTAGTAATCCGGGGAAGTTAACCAAAGTGCTGTACTGATGTACGCCTCCCGTATTATGTGTTTTTAATATTCCAATGTGGAGTTTTTTTATTATGCCAAAAATGAAAACTGATAAGGGTGCTCATAAGCGTTTTAAGAAGACCGCTAACGGCTTCAAGCGTAAGCACTGTAATCTTCGTCACATCCTGACCAAGAAGTCTACTAAGCGTAAACGTCATTTACGTGCTATGACTATGATTCATAAGTCAGATCTTCGTAATATCGTTAATTTATTACCTTACGCATAACAGAGGAGTAGTTAGGAAATGGCAAGAGTAAAGCGCGGTGTTACCGCTCATGCACGTCATAAGAAGGTTTTAAAGGCTGCCAAGGGTTATTACGGTGCTCGTTCACGTGTTTACCGTGTTGCCGTACAGGCTGTAACCAAGGCTGGTCAGTATGCTTATCGTGACCGTCGTCAGAAGAAGCGTCAGTTCCGTCAGTTATGGATCGTTCGTATTAACGCTGCTGCTCGCGTAAACGGTTTATCATACAGCAAGTTTGTATGTGGCTTAAAGAAGGCATCTATCGAATTAGATCGTAAGATCCTCGCCAACATCGCTGTTAACGATAAGTCAACCTTTACTGTTCTTGTAGAAAAGGCTAAGGCTGCTCTGTAATTCAGTAATATTGACATACTGTTAATATTTTGGTGAAATGTACCACACCTCCGGGTGTGGTATTTTTTTATATGGAGAGATTTATAAACATGATAGCCCTGCTGCAGAGAGTGAATTTCGCTGATATTACGGTTGACGGCAGCTGTATCGCTTCCATGAAAAACGGTGTTCTTGCCTTTATTGCCTTTGAAAAGGGGGATACGGCTGAAAAGTCCCGCAGAATGCTCGATAGAATTCTTAAATACCGCATTTTCAGTGATTCTGAAGGTAAGATGAATCTGAACGTCAATGAAGCCGGTGGTAATCTCATGCTGGTATCCCAGTTTACTCTGGCCGCTAATACCGATCGTGGAAACAGACCGAGCTTCGATCCTGCCATGCCGCCGCAGGAGGCCAGACAGATGTATGACGAACTTGTTGCGTATGCCAGAAGTGTAAAGCCCGGGGTGCAGACCGGGGAATTTTCAGCCGATATGAAGATTCGTCTTGAAAATGACGGCCCCGTAACCATATCACTGCATATCTAGATTAAACAGGAGACGCTGTTTCTGTGACTGAGAACATTGAAAGATTCTCGGAATAAGCAGAATCAGAAAAAATACCGGCATTACGGACGCTGATGTCATGGCGTGGTGCAGAACTGAAATTCTCAGCCCAGATGCTTCATGCGAACGGTCGGCAGGAACTGGTACGTTCATGCGGTCAATGCGTCCTGTTTTACCATAATCACGGTTCATTGAGCCTAAAAAAGCCCGATATCTGTATGATAACGGGCTTTTGGGTGCAATGTCTTTCGGTTAAACCGCATGAACACCGAAGTGTTCCTGAGATACTTTTACTCTTTCCTCAGGCGGAAGGTAACCGTGCTTTTCGATAAAGGCTTCCACAAAATGAAGTCTAGGAAGCAGACCGGCACCGTTGGCTGTCTGAATGGCCATGCCCGGACGTGCGTTTAATTCCAGAAGCAGCGGACCTCTCTTCTTGTCGAGAACTATATCGGTACCGATATAACCGAGTCTGGACATGTCATAGCAGCTTGATGCCAGATTGAGTACGCTTTCCCACTGCGGTACCTGAAGATTTGCCAGCAGGGCACCGGTGTCAGGGTGCTTTTCAATCGGATTGTTGAACTGCACTGCTCTCACTGCTTTGCCTGAACGCAGACAGATGCCTACGCCCACAGCTCCCTGATGCAGGTTTGCCTTGCCGTCCGAAGCTGCGGTAGACAGACGCATCATACTCATTACGGGATATCCCTGGAATACGATTACGCGGACATCAGGTACACCTTCATAGCTGTAATCGGCGAACACGTCATCAAAATTTATCAGATCTTCAATCAGCGCAAAGTCCTGCTTTCCGCCGAGAGAGAACAGACCGGCAAGAATATTGGATATGTGTCTTTCGATATCCATGGCGGTCAGAGCCTGTCCGTTAGGCTTGTAGAAGGCTTTTTCATCGGTTTTGGTGATAACCAGAATTCCTTTACCGCCGGAACCGTGTGCCGGTTTGATGCAGAAGCCGTCGCGATCCTTAACTATTTTAATGAAGTTTTCCACATCGTACTGATGCTTGATTGAGCCAATCAGATTGGTGGTGGAAACCTTGTTCTTAAGAGCCAGTTCCTTGGTCAGTAGTTTATTGTCCACCAGAGGATACAGAGCTCTTTCGTTATAGCGTCCGATGTAGTTTACATTACGCTGGTTCATGCCCATTATCCCCAGTCGCCCCAGGGTAAATGGAGAGCAGTATTTTTTAAAAGGCCACAGATTCATATTACAGATCCTTTTTCAGCTCTTTGATTTCCTGTCTGAGTCTGTCAGCTTCAAGCTTCTGACCGGTAGGTGAGTTAATCTGTTCGGCAAGCGGCTTGAAACGCTTTAATTCGCTCAGACGGTAGCCGGTGTAGTTACCCATGAGCAGTACGGCGGCCAGTATAACCAGCTGGAGACCGAGGAAATTGAAGGTGACGTGCTGAACGATGGCGCTATTCATGGCAAGGTAGGCCAGAACAGCAACCAACAGTGAGCCGGAGCCCTGTTTCATAACTTCACGTGGACCTTCTTCCTCCCACAGAATTGACATTCTTTCGATGGTCCATGAAAGAATAATCATAGGGAAGAAGGTAATCTTGATACCGTCAGAGATACCAACCTTGTAGGTGATGAAGCTCAGAATACCGATAATACCGATAACCGCTATGATTACCGTTGATATTCTCGCCACCAGCAGCAGGTTTAGGTGTGACAGCCATGAACGGATAATCAGACCGATGCCCACAATTGCAAGGAAGCCGATGAGACCTACAGACAGATTGGTCTGCAGGAATGACATGGCAATCAGTACAGGCATGAAGGTACCGGAGGTCTTGAGGCCGACGATTATACGCAGGAATACCACAATGAGTACGCCGATAGGTATAAGCAGTACGCTCTTGAACACGGCTCTTTCTTCGATAGGAAGAGTGTTTACGGAAAGGTCTACGTAATCCTTGCCCTGAGAGGTGGTGGCATTACGCTTGAGATCGAAAGCCTTCTGATCGCTGATGAAGTTACGTACGATGGAGAAGCTTACGTTTGAATTGTCACCGCCGGTAACGTCGATGGTGGAACTGTTGTTGTTATTCCAGATGAATACGTCCTTGCCGATACCCATGGTTTCAGCGGTAGGGTCAAAGATATGGTATTCATTGTTTTCGTTGAATACGGCGATGTAGGTGAGAAGCTTCTGATTTCTTCTGCCGTCTTCAAGCTTGATGGCGGTAACCTGCTGTGCTGGAATGCCGGCAAGATTCAGGATCTTTACGATGATGTCAGCTTTCTTGAACTTGTTCAGCAGAAGCTTGGCGTTCTGATCCTGATTGTGCAGTTCCTTGAATATCTCGTTGGTGAGGGTGAACGGATCCACGCTGCGTGAGTAGGCCGCATCCTTAATCTGCATCAGTGCGGAATAGTATGGTTCAGGTTCAAGTATTTCAGCAACTTCAGGTACCGTCATCAGGGTGTTCTTGAATGCTTCATCGGCGAGAACTTCAACACGGTAGTAAAGAGTCTGGTTGCCTGAAGCAAGTCTCTTGCTCCATTCGGCACGCTGCTGACCGTTAATTTCCTTGTAGTTGAGACCGTAGTCCGGACTGGCGGTGGTTTCATTCACAACCTTGTAGCCTGGCTGCTGTGTCGGGATGGCAAAGGAAACTCTTACAGGAAGATTTTCCTTATTTGCCTGGAAGGTAATCTTTGCTTCAATGTCCCAGGCAATGTTCTTTTTCCCGGGAAGCCACGGCACCGAGAAGGTAAAGTGCTGATAGCACATTAAACTTATACCCGTAATTAGAAGGAAGGCTATAACAAGGTAGTACACTCCACGACTCATCATAATTGCATGTCCTGAATTTTTTTATACTAAAACATCAAGGAATCACTTCTGTATGACGTTTTCCTTAAACGTGACTTTTATGATTCCGCTGCTATAAAAGAAACAATCTGAAGGCAAACCGGTTACCTTCAGATTTGTAAACTCATTATTTGTTATTTGGCCGGTTTGGCTCCGTTGCCCGCAGTCTGAACATTCTGACTGTCGGCCGGCTTTGCCGGAATTTCTTCTTTTTTGCTGTCTTTCTTAACCAGATTCTTCTTGGTGGTATCCTTGTAGTTTGTGAATACCGTGTTTGCCTCAATTCTCTTCTGTACGTGATGTCTTGAAACATCGACTACGGCAATATCCTTGATGAATTCACGGCCGATAAGGATAGGGTAGGCCATACTGGTTCTGTTCTTTAAGGAGAATTCCGCCTTTCCGGTGTAGGAATCAACCTTGACGGTAAGCTTTACCACAGGTCTGTCTTCAATGTTACCGTTGGTTGAGGCCTGTTTAATCTGAGTGTTGCGTACCCATGGAGCTTCAACGGTGATGGTATTGTCTTCGGTAAGAGGAATACCGAAGCGGTACCAGGTCTTGCCGTCTCTTTCAAACTTTTCAACATCAACGGCACTGATTGAAGATACGGCAGCACCGGTATCGATACGGCCTTCAAGTGAGGCATCGGCTTCACCGATGTAAATCCATTCAACTTCACCGAAGATCATCTTTCCGTCTGATAATTTTGTACTGTCGGCATTCATGGTTTTGACTTCCTTCGGAGATTCTACCTGACTGTTCATTTTACTGTTGATGGTGGTGCGCAGGGAATTCAGGTTGCTGTTGATTTCCGCAAGTTCTTTTCTGTTGCTGTGCGCGGATTCGATTTTTTCATTGAGAGCGGCCATTTCGGCTGTTCTTGAAGCCTTGAGGTCAGCAAGTTCTTCTTTGATTGAGGCAAGCTCCGGAATCAGTGTTGCCTGCTGATCTCTCAGTTCATTGATGGCATTGAGAGTGGTGCTGCCGGATGTGTCGTTTGCCATCTGACAGCCGGTAACTGTCATAAGTATCAGTGTAATGGCTGAGCATAATTTCTTTGTATGTCTGAACATAGCTTATCTACCTTTTTTCTGGGCTGTAAATACGGCTCTTGTAGGTGCCTGATAACCTTCAATGGTCCTGGTGTGATCCTGCGGATCCAGAAAATCCTCCAGAGACTCCGTAATCATTAATTCCGTACGGCGCTGTTCTTCAGTGGTTGTCATGCATACGTCTATTAATTTTACATTAATATATCCGCATCTATTCAATAAATTTTCCAAGGATGAGATCGATGGTATATACCAGATGTTCGGCATTTTGGCATAACGGTCTTTCGGAATGAGAACAGTCTGCTCGTCTCCCTCGATAACCATGGTCTCAAGAACCAGTTCACCGCCGGGTACCAGCTGGCTCTGAAGCTGCATCAGATGGTCAACGGCACTGCGTCTGTGGTACAGCACTCCCATTGAAAAAACCGTGTCGAACGCTTCAAGCTGAGGCAGCTGTTCAATACCCAGGGGAAGCAGATGAATCTTCTTCTGAATGTCTTCAGGAACTGTGCGTTTAAACAGTTCAAACTGGGCTGTGAACAGAGCGCATGGGTCAATACCCACTACTCTTTCGGCTCCCTCGCCGAGCATACGCCACATGTGGTAACCGTTGCCGCAGCCGACATCAAGGATTTTTCGGCCGGCAAGCGGAGTGATTCCTTTAATCAGGCGATCCCACTTCATGAAGCTGCGCCATTCTGATTCCGCCTTTTCTCCGAAAAATTCGTACGGTCCCTTGCGCCAGGGCATCATTTCTCTGTAGAGAGCCCTGAGCATCTGGTGCTGTCCGGGAGTGATGTCTTCTCCTCTGCCGAATGACACGTACGGCTGATTGAGGTTCAGGGTATCGGCATGCAGTGATCTGGTACGTTCCAGAATTTTTTCGTATCTGCGGAATTCCTGCCCTTCGGCTGATTTCAGAAAAGCTTCCAGATCTGCCGGCAGTCTGGTGAGCCAGCGGCTGAGCTGCCGGTCTCCAGCGATTGTTTCCAGAAAGGTATTGAAGGGGGTAAACATCAGAAATACTCCATAAAGTGCATCGGATAATATTTGATGCGTAGTTTAATGTTTTGCCGTGCTTTGGTAAACAGATTTTTTTTGCTTTTGCAAATTTACTTTATGGCTATTATCGAGCCGAAATTAAAGCACTGATACCATACCGACGCGTGTGAAAAACCGCAGTTTTTAAGACGGGCGATATGAGTCGGAACTTCATCGGAAATCAGCACGTTTTCAAGAGATGTTCTCTTCTGACTGATTTCAAGATCCGAGTATCCGTTGGCCTTTTTGAAATCAAGATGCAGGTCGAAGAGGGTGTTCTGTATGGTTTCATCCGCAAACTTGAATTTTTCACTGAGTACGAGGATTCCGCCTGGAACCAGGGAATCGGCAATCTTTTTCATGAGAGCATCGCGTTTTTCCGGAGCGATGAACTGAAGCACAAAGTTTAGCACCACGACTGATGACGGTTCGAATTCGAAATCGGTGATGTCTCCGGCAATTATGTTCACTTTTCCGTTGCCTTTATAGCCTTTTACTATTTCTCTGGCACGGCTTACCATTGCTTCCGAATTGTCGATGCCGATGACTTCACAGCCTTCGGCTGCGTATCTGTTCATTTCAATGCTGCAGGCGCCGAGACTGCATCCCAGGTCATAGAGCTTGGTGTCGGGACGGGAAAATTTCGCAGTGAACATGCCGATGGCACTGACAATATTCGAATACCCGGGAACCGATCTCCTGATCATGTCGGGAAACACGTTTGCCACAGTATCATCAAAAGAAAAATCACCGATACGGTCACGGGGAGCCGCGAATATATTGTCATGCATAATCAGAATACTTCCATTGTTCAAAAACGTGACAATTATAACAGAAACGGTGCTGATTAACTACAGATGACATGAGCCGGTACGGCAAAAAAACGTTCCGTGCGGAATCAGATTTCGTGTCTCTTTCTTTTCAGAAAATTTATGAATGCCAGATTCCAGTGGGGATCATCCTTTACCGCTCTGGTGGTAATCCAGTAGCTTACGAATTCATTGAGTTCCGTCAGGTTGAAGGAAATGTCTGAAAGCCCGCTGAATTGAGCCTGCTCAGCAAACTGGGACGACGGCTGCCAGTCTTCATGCATGGGGTAGAGACGGAATGAGGTTTCCTCGGATCTTCCTGCAAATCTTGCGGGAAGACGGCAGCGGATTCCGCTGTAATACGGTACCTGACCGCTGACGACCGATGCCGGCCTTTCAAGAGGTTCAAGCAGACCGAAGCGAATAAGCTCAAGAATGTAACCGTTGATTTCCTCGGCATTCGGACGGTACGCGTAACCGCCGTTCTGACTGATTATGGTAATGCTGTTGAGAGCCATGACGTAGTCCAGAACGATTTCCCCGTTCTCCGAATAGGTGGAGAGATAGGCGGTGTAAATGACTCTTGACTGCAGATGCAGGTATCCGTTGGTTATGATTTCGATTTCCCGGGCATTCAGCATGGTGTCTTGTTCCGTTTGATTAGATAAACAGTTAAAGAATCATCAATCATGTATGCTGTGAATCAGAAAAAAAACAGAGATGAAAATACACTGTTTTTTTCTCATGATATTCCGGACGACATGACAGACGCCTTCTTCATTAAGTGAACGGAAACTATAGCATAAATAAAGATTCCGGTAAAAGATCGCGTATTCAAAAACGAAAAATACATCGTCTGGAAAAATCTTTTTTTCGTCAAATGATAATTTTTATCTTGGTGATAAAAAAAATCAGATAAAAGTGTGATTAATGATTTATAATTTCAGGCGTTTAGAGAAAGAACGGTTTTTAATTTTCCAAAGTACCACGACTGCGTGTTTCGGTGTATTCACTGCATACGGATGTTCCTCGGAACCGTACTTTGTGAAATTTTTAATTAAGAGAGGCAGATTTATTTATGTGGGATTATTCAGAGAAGGTAAAAGATCACTTCTTCCATCCGAGAAATGCCAAGGTTGTTGAAAATGCGAATGCGATTGGCGACGTTGGTTCCATTTCATGCGGTGATGCTCTCCGTCTGATGCTTAAGGTTAATCCGGAAACTGACGTTATTGAAGACGCAGGCTTCCAGACTTTCGGCTGCGGCAGTGCCATTGCTTCATCTTCAGCTCTTACTGAAATGATTATCGGCAAGACCATTGATGAGGCTCTTAAGATTACCAATCAGGATGTTGCCGATTATCTGGATGGTCTTCCTGCCGAAAAAATGCACTGTTCCGTAATGGGGCGTGAAGCCCTTGAAGCAGCGGTTGCTCAGTACAAGGGTGAAGAATATGTTCATGACCACGAGGATTCTCCTCTTGTCTGCAAATGCTTCGGTATCGATGAAGCCAAGATTGTCAGAGCTATCAAGGAAAACAATCTGAGCACCGTTCAGGATGTTACCAACTATACCAAGGCTGGCGGCGCATGCGGTTCATGTATTGAAAAGATTGAGGAAATCATTAAGAAGACTCTTGATGAAATGGCAGGTGACGCATACTACAAGGGACAGTGTGAACATGCCAACAGAGCCTCTCAGACAGAAGAAGAAAAGGAAATTACCGTTCAGACTGCTCCTGCAGATGAAAATGTTCCTGAAAACGAAGCTGTTCCTTTCTATCAGACTGTGGTGGACATTATCGAAAGAATGAAGCCTGCTCTGGCTCAGGACGGCGGCAGCGTGGTTCTCAAGCGTGTTACCGCTGATCGTGTTGAAGTTGAACTCTCTGGTGCCTGCACCGGCTGTATGATGACCGATATGACACTGTCATGGATTCAGCAGCAGATTATGGAAGCCATCGGTGAATACATTCAGGTTGTTAACGTAGGTACTCCATCTCATCACTAAAAGAGGCAGGACAGATACTATGACTCAGGGAATTTATTTAGACAACAACGCCACTACAAAGACCGATCCTCTGGTTTATAACGCCATGATTCCATTCTTTACCGAATATTATGGCAATCCAAGCTCCATGCACGAGTTCGGTGAGCCTGTACGTCATGCCATCGACAAGGCAAGACATCAGGTTGCTGAATTTCTGGGAGCCGAACATGACGATGAGATTATTTTCACCTCCTGTGCCACTGAATCAGACAATACTGCATTATGGAGCGCCCTCAACGCCAGTCCGGACCGCAGGGAGGTGATTACCACTGCGGTTGAGCATCCTGCCATTCTTGACACCTGTGCAACTCTTGAAAAGAAAGGCTACAAGGTTCATTATCTCGGTGTTGACGGCAGAGGCCGTCTGGATCTTGACGAATACCGCAGACTTCTGTCAGACAAGACCGCCATTGTTTCCGTAATGTGGGCAAACAATGAAACCGGTACAATCTTCCCGGTTGAACAGATGGCTGAAATGGCCAAGGAAGTGGGGGCTCAGTTCCACACCGACGGCGTACAGGCGGCAGGCAAGATTGATATTGATCTGAAGCGCACCAAAATCGACATGCTGAGTTTCAGCGGTCATAAGATTCATGCTCCAAAGGGCGTGGGCGTGCTTTATCTCCGTCGCGGTACCAGATTCCGTTCCTTCATGCACGGCGGTCATCAGGAACGCGGCCGCAGGGCAGGTACCGAAAATGCTCCGTATATCGTAGGTCTCGGTGTTGCCTGTGAACTTGCAAAAATGCATCTTCCTATGATGAACGATACCGTTAAGGAATTGAGAGACCGCCTGCAGTACGGCATTCTCAAGGCCGTTCCAAACTGCTTTGTTACCGGTGACGTGGAAAACAGAACCGCAAACACCCTCAATATCGCTTTTGAATATGTTGAAGGTGAAAGTATTCTGCTCAAGCTTAACGAGTACGGAATTGCCGCCACCAGCGGCAGCGCCTGCACCAGCGGTTCTCTGGAACCTTCTCATGTTATGAGAGCCATGAAGATTCCGTTTACCTCTGCACACGGTACCGTAAGATTCAGCTTAAGCCGTTTTACCAAGGAAGCTGAAATAGATCGTGTCATTGAAGTGATTCCGGGAATCATCAGCGAACTCCGTTCATATTCTCCGTACTGGCAGCAGAACAAGCCGGCAATGGGTGAATTTGATCCTGACTACAAGGGAACCCTGTAATCTTATTCAATCGGAACAGACCGGTGAAAGGATATATGTCTTTGCACCGGTTTTTTTATATGCAGAGGAACATACAATGGCGGACAACGGTAATTTACCTGCTGATGAGAATCCGGTAAACGTGACGGAACATTCGGATGAATATTTCATGCGTGAAGCGATGAAAGAGGCGGAACTTGCCGCGGATATCGGAGAAGTTCCCGTGGGGGCGGTGATTGTTGCCGGAAACAGTATTATTGCCCGCGGACACAACAGAATGATTTCCGCAAACGATCCTTCAGCTCATGCGGAGATTGCAGCCATCAGGGAAGCGGGGCGTGTGCTTGACAACTACAGGCTTACGGATACCAGACTGTATGTGACTCTTGAGCCGTGCATCATGTGTTCCGGAGCGATTATTCATGCCAGAATAGGCAGGGTGATATACGGTGCCCGTGACTACAAGACGGGAGGAGATGTTTCGGTATTCAACATTCTGCAGGATCCGAGACATAATCACCATCCAGAGGTGACTTCAGGGGTTCTCGAAGAAGAATGCAGTGCCATGATTTCGACATTTTTTGCCAGAAGAAGAGAGCAGAAGAAGCTGGAAAAACTTAAGAACAGAGGCGCAGATCGAAGAGCTTCCGAACTGATTTCGTCTGCCGGAAGTACCGGTACGCAGTTCTGATTTCGGCTACAGAGTATTCGGATCCACGTCATCACAGCTGTATCTGGCGATGCATGCTGATGTTTGTGATACTTTCCATACTATTTTATTTTCCTTACCGGACGCGTAAAACGGTTCAACAATGTAGTCTGTTTCCGGAGAGCTGAAAACAGCCGTGACGGTTCCGCTGCTGGAAACATTAATCTGCACGTTATGGTTTTCTCTGGACATGTGACAGCTGGAATGATGGGGGATTTTTACCTTTGTATTCGGAGCATAGTAATTCATTGCTCCGCTGTCCAAAAGACATTTTCTGGTCCGGTGCAGTGTTTCCGCCACATCTGACAGTGGCTTTTTCTTGAAATTCTGCATGTTATGGAAAACCAGTCTGGAGCCGTATACGTCAAAATCATACAGGGAGACGGCAGTGTAGACTGCGGCACCTGCAAAAATAAAAAGACCTACCAGCAGTATGCGGTAGACAGTTTTTTTCTGTCCGGAGTGTTTTCTGACTGTTTTCTGGAATTGTTCGGTTCTGGTGTAAAAATAAATATCGTCAGGATTAAAGGCTCTGCCGTCTGATTCCGGTTTCCTGTGTTTTTTATTCTGTCCGGATTGGTAAACATCCTGTATGACTGCCGGCAGTTCTGCTCCGCTGTCTTGTTCTTTGTTCTGATTTCCCGGTTCCAGAGAGGTCGACTCCTCGTCTGTAATTGCGTTTCCGGTCTGAGCATTCATGCTGCGGTACTCGGAAGAATCAGAAAAGTCAGCGTTTTCATCGCTTCCGTTATGTTGAGCCTTACCTGCATAAAATCCGTAATCATCAGTTTTCTCCATACCTGTAGGTGCACCGCACAGAGGACAGATTTCAATATACTTTTTCAGAACGGTACCGCATTTTTTACAGTAAGCCATAATAAAAACCCTTTTCAGCGGTGATGTTAAAGCAGATTTGGATCAGGTGCCAGACAGTTTAATCTTTCTGCACATGAAGATTCCGGAGATGCTTTCCATATAAGTGATTTTTTTCCGTTAACCGTCTGATAGAAGATTTGAGCCTTGTAATTTGTTTCTGGCAAAAAAAAGGTAATTTTTAAATAATCAGAATAAACATGAACTGACAGATTATCATCAGTTTTGAATTTTTCAATACTTCTGCATTCGCGTCTGACAGTATAATGTACAGGTTCTCCTTCTTCAAAGTAGTTCAGACCGCCGTGGTCGATAATACATTGTCTGTATTCCCTGAGTATAGGACCGACCTTTGACAGATGCCTGTTATTGAAATCAATTCCTTCATAGAAATCATAGGAGTACGCTGCCAGGAAGACATTTAAAACCAGAACAATTATTCCGAAAATGACTAAGGATGTTTCATACTTTGGTTTGCAGGTAAGCGGATTGCTCTGTACAGTTTCCGGTTCCCTGTTTCTGAATTTTTCAGATGTTTTTAAGACAAGAGGCCAGGTTGCGTAGCATGAAGCCATCAGCAGCGTGCCGGCGGCCAAAAAAGTCAGAGCATGAAAACTCCCTATGTTGAGACAGCCATGAGCAATCAGGGCTAACATGAAAATGAGCAGACATATTTCGCATAAATGCAGGATTCCGAGTTTTTTTATGTCTTTATACAGAGCAGATGTTCTGTGTTTTTTCATAAATGAAAAAGCACTGTAATCAGCCTTGACTGCGGATATGAGTGTGTATAAATAAAGCGGCATGAAAAACGGAAAAGCCAGAAGAGAGACAATGCATGCGCAAAGCAGTCGTTTGATTCTGCAGAAGTCTGCGGCTGATTTTTCAAATTCAGGGGTATCCACAAAGGAGGGAATCCTGTCTTTGTTGTAGTCTGAGTATTCTGTATACAGTCTGTTTATGACGTCATCGTCAGAGTTTCCAGAGGATAATTCGGGAGCATTATTGCCGGAAGATGGTTCTTTTTTCAGCTCTTCGTTATTGACAGTGTTTTCGTATTCTCTGCTGTCATCCATATCAGATCTCCGTTTTATGTCCATAATAAAAGACAATATGAAACGACCTCCACGAATGAATGCAAAACGTGGATTTACCGTGTAAACTGTAGACGTTAATAAAACAGAAACGGATTTACCGCATACATTGAATGAATTTACTACATACATTGAATGAAGGTCGTTATGAATAAGATAATATATATTGGAATGGATGTCCACTCTTCTAACTTTACTTTGTGCTCTTTTGAACCAGGTTATGGCATGTCTGAAGATAAAATATTCGGTCAGGTGCAGTTTAAGGATGACCTGATTAAAAATACCGAGAAGTATATCTGTAATCTGAAATCACAGAGAAAGGATAT